>JAHFIS010000111.1 GCA_023246275.1 Candidatus Uhrbacteria bacterium | reverse complement strand
CCGACACGCTCACCTACGCGGCGCGCCTCAAGCCGAACGCGATCATCGACCTCGCGACGCTCACGGGAGCCTGCGTCGTGGCGCTCGGCGAGGAGATCACCAGTCTGATGTCGAACGACGACGCGCTCGCGCTGAAGGTCGAGACCGCGGCCAAGTCCGCCGGCGAGCTGGTGTGGCGCATGCCGCTGCCGGAGGAATACAGGGAGCTGATCAAGACCGACATCGCGGACTACAAGAACGACGCCCCGCGCTGGGGAGGTTCACTGACCGCCGGCCTGCTGCTTCAGGAGTTCGTAAATGACATTCCGTGGGTCCACCTCGACATCGCCGGCCCGGCGTTCGCCGAGAAGCCGGTCAACGCGTACACCAAGAAGGGCGCGACGGGCCACGCGGTCCGAACGCTGCTCGAGTATCTCCGCGCGGTATGATCTCGGTCGAAACGAAGTATCGCAGGCTCGTTCTCGTCTGCACGAACTGTCGCGAGGACGGACGCGAGTGTTGCATGGCGAAGGGATCCGTCGAACTGCATGCCAAGCTGAAGGAGGCGATGAAGGCCGTCGCCCCGGACGTCCGCGTCGTGAAGACTGGCTGTCTCAACGCCTGCGCGACGGGCGCGACGGTCGTGGTGATGCCGGAGAACGTCTGGCTCGGTCAGGCGACGGAGGAGGATATCCCGGAGATCGTAAGAATCGCAACCCTATGACCGTCACCGTCTACTCCACCCCGACCTGCCCGTACTGCAAGCTCGTCAAGAAATTCTTGGCGAAGCACGATGTTCCGTTCACGGACATTGACGTGTCCGCTGACGACAAGGCCGCGCACGACATGATCAAGAAGACTGGCCAGCTCGGCGTTCCGGTCGTCGACATTGACGGGAAGACGATTATTGGTTTCGACGAGGACGCGCTCAAGAAGGCGCTTAAGATCAAATAGAAAACGCGCGGCCGAGACGATCGGCCGCGCGTTTTGGTTTTTCTGGCGAGTACTACTCAAAGGTCGTTGCCGTGTTCACCGTTCCGTTCGCGTTCCATCCGCGAACGAAGAGGAGTCCATCCGCGCGCTCCTGGACCTTTGTGAATTTGCCCGACGTGAGATCGAGCGTATAGACCGCGCCGTGCTCGTTGTCCGGGCCTTCTCCGACGGCGAAGGCGAGCTTCGAGCTGTCAGAGTTCAGAGAGAACTCTCCGATCATTCCCCACTGGTCCGGCATGGTGAAATCATGCGTCGGAGCCGTCTTCGAATCGGCGAGGACGGCCTTCGTGTCCCAGACGTAGATATGCGAGACCATACCGGCCGTTCCGTCGAACTGGGCGAGCGAGATCAGCTTCGATCCGTCCGCGGACAGCAGCTGCAGGCTCAGACCTCCGCGGGGTTCGACGAACGTCGAGACCGTTCCGGTGCAGTGGTCGACCGCGACGAGCTTCTCGTGGCCTCCGCCGAGCGGGATGTATCCTCCAAGCCCGGTCGGGTCGAACGCGAGGAACGTCACGCCCGTCGTCTCAAGCCACGGGTACACCGCGGATTCGCCGCCGTGGTCGAGCGTGGCAACGAGCTTGCCGTTGAGGCTGATCGTCCACTTCGCGTTGGTGTCGTCCGTGTTGACGTAGGTAACGGTTCCGGCCTTCGTGCACGTCGGGACGACCGCGGCCACGGGGGTTGGAATGGCGACAGGGGCCGGAGCCGTCTGCTGAACGACGGGGGCTGGCTGTTCGGCCGTTTTTGCCGTCGGGGTAGAACCGGTGCATCCCGCGCCGGCAAGGGCAAGCGTCGCGCCGAGAACGATGGTTGGGAGAATGATGCGGTAGTCCATAGAGAAAAGGTTAATGATGATTGATTCGGGTGTTACAACGAGACACCTGACAGGTCATTACGCCTTTCCGAGCGTCTTTTCGCCCGTATTCCACTCAATCGGACACAATTCGCCGCTTTGCAGGGCCTTGAGGACGCGTAACGTCTCCGTAACCGAGCGTCCGACCGAGCCGGACGAGACGAGGGCGTAGCGGACGATCCCTTCCGGATCGACGATGAACGACCCCCGCTCGGCGAGGCCGTCGTCGGGGTTATAGACGTCGTAGGCCATCGCGATCTCATGGGTGTTGTCGGCGAGGATCGGGTAGTCGACTTCCGGGAGATCGCGCTCGAACCAGTTCTTGTGGCTCCACTCCGAATCCGTCGAGCAGGCGAGAACCTCCGCGTTCAGCGCGGCGAACTCCGCCTTGTGCGCCGAGAATCCGCGCAGCTCGGTGGGGCAGATGAAGGTGAAGTCGCGCGGGTAGAAGAAGAACACGAGCCACTTGCCGGAATAGTCCGCGAGACTGACCTTCGGGAAGCCGGTTGCGCCTTTCTGGTAGCTCGGAACGTTTGTGAATTGTGGGGCGAGTTGGGAGATTCGGATCATAGTGTGGCGGGGTTGCGAATAACGAATTTGTTACTTATTACACGTATGCAACGTATTGTTACGAAAGGTCGATCAGCTTTGCCTTTTCATAGACGGCCGTCGCGGCGGCCCAGTTGAGGTTCTTCCAGAAGTCGGAGATATAGGCCTTGCGGTCCGCCCCGTAGTCGATGAAGTAGGCGTGCTCGTAGACGTCGAGGACGATAAGCGGGATGGCGCCCCAGACGCCGCCCTGGTTGTGGGCGTCGGCGCCGTAGATCTTGAGGCGGCCGAGGTGCGTGTCCCAGCAGAGAACAACCCAGCCGCGGACGGCCATTCCCGTCGCTGAGAAGAACGCGACGAATGTTTCCATCGATCCCCACTTTTCGACGATCGCGTCAACGAGCGAATCCGCCACCTGCCCTGAGCCTGTCGAAGAGTCGCCGCCGAGGACGTTGAAGTAGTGCTCGTGGAGGTACACGCCGTTCGTGGCGAACGTCTCGCCGTCGCGAAGGGCGCGCAGCTCGGAGTACGACTGGTTCGCCGCGGCGAGCGCCTCGGGATTCGTCGAGATCGCGTGCAGCTTCTCCGCGATTTCCTTCATCTTGTTTACGTACCCAACGTACAGCTTGTCGTGATGAATCGCGATCGTCTTGTCCGAGATGCCGATAAGCGGCGACGCGAACGGAATGAGCTTGGATTCGTATTGCATATTGGTTGTTAGTGTATGCTACTATACTACGCGACATCTATGCGACGATCAACTGTCGGAATCGCGATTCTTCTCGGGCTGGTGGCATCCGTCATTTTATACGGTTTCCATTGGTTTTATCGCGTGCCGCCGACCGAACCACCGACCGTCAATCGCGGGTTCGACGCTTCGGACCTCGTTTCCGGCGGAACTTCGGACGGCGGAATCCCATCGATCGACGCCCCGGTCTTCGAGTCCGTCGCAGAGGCGGACCAGTATCTGAAGGACGATGGGAAAGGGCTGGACGTCGAGGTCGGCGGCACGCACCGGTTCTATCCGTTCCAGATCATCGTCTGGCACGAGATCGTGAACGACGCGTTCGGCGACAAGAACCTCGCGGTGACCTTCTCGCCTCTGACGATGACGGGAATGGTCTTCGAACGGCCGGACGCCACGACGGTCTTCCACGTCGCAGGCTCGCTCTGGAACGACAACCTCGTTCTCGTCGACGAGGCGACGCACTCGCTTTGGA
>JAHFIS010000110.1:2899-3602 GCA_023246275.1 Candidatus Uhrbacteria bacterium | reverse complement strand
CCAAGACCATCGCGACGCTGCTCGCGCCGAAGAGCGGCATGACCCAGAGCCCCTGACCGAGGAACGCGGGTCCCGCCTGTCGGAGCACGCCGAAGGCGAGGTGCGTGCGATCACACATGCCCATCCCGACTGCGCCGGCGCCGAAGAGGACGACGAGGCGGCGTCTCACTCGACCGTGAGTCGCAACGTGTACGCGTTCTCCGCGCCTTCGAAGCCCTGCACCGCGACATAGTGCGTGCCCGTCTCGATGGCGACCGTCGTGACGGCCTCGTTCGCATCGGAGCTCGCGCTCGCGTCCAGCTCGGACACCGTATCGGGCGCGAAGAGGTAAGCATCGAGATCCTCCGTATCGGACGCCTGCGTGAAGATCACGTCCGCAGTCACGGTCTGCCCCTCGGAGACCTCGAAGGCCCACCAGTCGTTGTCGTAGAAGCAGGTCTGCGCCGTGAGCTCGCCCGGCTCGATCGGGGTCGCCCAGGGAACGTAGTCGTTCTCCTCGAACGCATCGTCCGTGCAAGGGTCGTCCCGCCGGTAGGCGACGAACGCGTACTCGTTCGCGACGTCCGCCGCGCCCGCGACGCGCAAGAGGTAGGTCCCCGACGTCTCCGGCACGAAAACGACGTGCTCGCGCCCGAAGAAGGACTCGACGTCGAGCGGGTCGTAGTCGAATGCGGTCGCGAGCACGTCCGTTCCCGTCGCGTCG
>JAHFIS010000110.1:450-2889 GCA_023246275.1 Candidatus Uhrbacteria bacterium | reverse complement strand
CTCGAGATCGAGGTGACCGTGCGGGCTGTAGTACTTGGCGAACGCGACGAGCGCGTCGTCGGCCTCGACGTCGATCGCGAAGAAGTCAGCGTCGCCCGGACAGATCGTGTAGTCGCCGCCGGTGTCCTCGGGCGGGACGTCGCCGGCCGTCGCCGCGTCGTCGTCCTCTTCGTGCTCGTCCGGCAGGCACTCGAGCGCGTCCAGCACCTGGACCACCAGCGTGTACTCGGTCCTGTCGAGGGCTCCGCCGGGTCGCGGCCGCCCGTACACGCGCACGTAGAACGTCCCGTCGCCGAGCGCCTCCCAGGGCCACCAGCGGACGACCTCGTCGTCGTCCTGGGAGTCGATGGCGTACAGGACCCGATCGCCGTCGCGGTCGATCACCTGCACGACGAGGTTGGAGTCGACGGTCCACGTGTGCCGGACGGTCGCCACGAGGTACTGGCCCACGTTCATCGGCACCTCGAACCAGTCGTCGTCGCCGTCGCAGATCACGAGGTCATCGACGACTTCGCCGATCGCGATCTCGGTCGCCTCGAGGTCGTAGTTGTTGTCCTCGTGCCGGTCGTCCACGCAGTCGGGGTCGTCCGAATGCGTGTCGGTGTCGCTGTCGGCGTCGGTGTCCGTGTCGGTGTCGACGTCCGAATCCGCGTCCGGACCGGCGTCCTCGTGGTGCCCGCCCCCGAAGAAGTTGTCGCCGCATCCGGTGAGGGCTCCGGCGAGAAGCAGAAGACGCATCTGGCGAATGCTACTCGTCCAATCGCCCCGCCGCCATGGCCACCGGGAGGTCGTCGGCGAGACCTTGGCGTCGCGCTTGCAGCTGAAGCCGTCAGCGTCAGCGTCCACGTTTACGTCTACGTGGACGTGGACGTGGAAGATTCGATGAAGTGGCTGGCCTCCATCGCATCGACGAGGTAACGGCGTACCGTTCCTCAGGTAGTGCGAACGCGCTCGAGGGCGCAACGAAGGAGGCCAGCCATGGATCACATTGCCATCGACCTGGGCGGAAAGGAATCGCAGATCTGCGTGCGGAGCTGCGAGGGAAGGATCGTATTGGAGGAACGGCGGGAGACCTGGCGGTTGGGGGCGTTCCTAGGGAGGAGGGAACGGAGCCGCGTGATCCTGGAGACGTGCGCGGAGGCGTTCGCGATAGCGGACCGTGCGCTGGAGCAAGGGCACGAGGTGAGGGTCGTGCCATCGACGTTGGTGAGGGGTCTTGGGGTGGGGGCGCGAGGGATCAAGACGGACGTACGAGACGCGCGAGCATTGAGCGAGGCGTCGTGCCGGATGGACTTGCCTTCGGTGCATGTTCCGTCGAAGGAGTCGAGGAGACGCAAGAGCCTCTGCGGGATGCGCGAGGCGCTGGTCGGTGCGAGGACGCAGCTGATCAACACGGTACGCGGGTGGCTGCGGACGCAGGGGCGGAGGGTGCGGTCCGGAGGCGCGGAGACGTTCCCGGAACGAGTGCGCAAGCAGCAGGAGCAGGAGCACGCGCTGGGTCTGCCGAGGTACGTGGAGCGGCAGCTCGAGACGCTGGACGTGCTGACTCGACAGATCCGGGAGGCCGATGCGGAGCTCGCGGAGGAGGCGAGCAAGGACGCGACGTGCCGGAGGCTGATGACGGTG
This sequence comes from Candidatus Uhrbacteria bacterium, assembly GCA_023246275.1. GTDB lineage: Bacteria > Patescibacteriota > Patescibacteriia > UBA9934 > GWF2-40-263 > YC12-FULL-57-11. The sequence goes on along the minus strand of JAHFIS010000110.1, from coordinate 1,263 downwards.
CCAGGAGTCGGACCTGTCACGGCGCTGCGATACGTTGCGGCCTTGGACGATCGGAGCCGGTTCAAGACCGCGCACCAGGTGGAGTCATACACGGGCCTCGTGCCGGGCGAAGCGTCGAGCTCGGAGAATCGGCGAAGGACGTCGCTGACGAAGGCAGGAGCGCCGGCCCTGCGCTGGGCGCTCGTGCAGGCGGCCTGGAGCATGCGACGGTGCCGTCCGAACGATCCCGCGGTCCGGTGGTGTCTCGATGTGGAGCGTCGCCGGGGCAAGCGGATCGCGGTAGCGGCCCTGGCCCGGAAGATCGTCGGGATTCTCTTCGCGATCTGGAGGGACGGCACGACGTACGACCCGCAGCGAGGAGCGAAGGCACAGAACGAACCGATGCCGAGCGAGACGGGGCGGTAGCGGATCGCGAAGGAAACGGAAAGAAAGTTCGAGAAGGATCGAGTGAGGGTCGTCCAGAGACGGAGATCGCGCACGTCCACGGGAGAGCGGTACGATCTCGGGTGAACGATTGCGACCCGTCGACGGACTTCAACCTCTGCGCCTCTGAGCGCGAATACTCGATTGCGACGGCATCACTCGGGTCCGTTCTCGAACCGAACGACAGGCGCCCCTCGGGGACGTCGAAGGAGAGATCCGTCTTGACTGGGGGGCCACTTCATACTCGTGGACGTGGACGCTGACGGCTTCAGTCCCTGTCCGGCAGCGTCAGCGTTCCGTGCTTCAGACCCAGAGGTCCGCGAGCGGGATCGTGAGGCCGGGGAACGTCTCGGGCTCGAAGACGGCGTTCTCTCCGAGGCTCTCGGCGAT
>JAHFIS010000110.1:0-440 GCA_023246275.1 Candidatus Uhrbacteria bacterium | reverse complement strand
ACTCAGAACGTTCGCTACGGCAGTTCCGCTTGCTCCCTTCGCTCCTCTGCCCGGATCACCCTCGCCGCGACGCGCGCGACGACGAACGGGAAGAGGATCATCGAGCCGAGCATGACGAGGTAGAACACCCCGCCCCGGTCGCGGCCGGCGCAGGCAGGGCAAGCCTCGGCGATCGCGGGAAGCAGAAGGACTGCGACGGCCGCCAAAAGAGGCTTCATCCCCACGCGCCCATTCGCACGGCCGCTTCCACGCACAGGACCAGCGCGTAGACGACCGGGATACACATGGGGATCGCGATCATCACCTTGAGAACCTTCACCTCGGTCTTGAGGTGCATGTAGAAGAGCGCGACCGCGATCGCCTTGGCCAGCGCCAGAAGGACGAGCGCGGACGCCGTCAGCATCTGGGCCAGGTTGAGCTTCACCACGGCGACCTCGAGG
>JAHFIS010000109.1:1241-3618 GCA_023246275.1 Candidatus Uhrbacteria bacterium | reverse complement strand
AGGCCCGCGTCATAGATCGAGCCGCCGTTGTCAATCGAAAAGGAAAGGCTGGAAACGCCCGTGTCGTCGACCGTGTGCGCCTGGAGCGGCTTGACCTCGTTCGTAAAGACCGGCGACCCTTCCTCCGGGGCCGAGACGTCCATCCCGGTCGGACCCTCGGTGTCCACGGCCGTTCCAGTCGTGAAGTCGAAGGTGCACGGATACGTCGCGTCGCACTTGTACGCCCGGCCGCTCGAGTCCTTCAGGACCGTCTCGCTCAGCTCGATGGTGTAGCTCGCCCCCGCGTCGAAACAGTGCTCTGACGCTGGATAGCCATTTCCGCAGTCCGCCGTCGGAACGAACGAGATCGCCTTCGACGACGCAGCGGCGCTTCCGTCCGTCGGCTGAAACGTTCCGGGGACGTCCGTTCCGGACTTTCGCACGCGAATCCCCCCGTTGTTGATCGACGCAAGCGTGGCGGACTGGCTGAAGACGAATTGAAGCTGAAGGTTCTTGATCGCGTAGGCGCAGTCGGTGTTGACGCTCGTCAGCACGAACTGGCTGGACGAGCCGCCCCCGTCCCCGTAGCCGCCCGCCCCTCCGCCGCCCGACGACGAATTCGTCCCGTTTCCGAGAGCGCCCGTCAGCTGGCCGAGGATGAACTGCACGATGGCGAACGCCGACAGGATGATGACAAGCCCGATGAGCGCGGTCGTGAAGATCTTCTTTGCGCTCTTTACCTTGTCGTCGTTCCCTCCGGAGGTCATGTACCGGAACCCGCCGTACAGGATGAAGACCACGGCAAGGATCCCAAGGAAGGAGATCGCCGTTCGGATCAGGCGCGCGATGGTGATGGTGAGCGTCTGGCCGGTCGAGAGCCCGGCCTGCTCGGCGAACGAGCTGAGGCCGGACGTCGGGTCGACCACCTGGGCGAACGCGTGCGGCGCAATCGCAAGAGCTCCGACCGCCATGCAGACGGCAAAGAGTATGGAGAACAGGCTCTTGCGGGTACATTTCATAGCATTCTATTGGGAAGAGTCTGGAAGTTCGAAGGTCGGTCCGGTCGTTACCGTCGGGTATCCCGTGGGGAATGTCGTTTCGCACGGTCCCTCCTGGGCCTCGCCGTTGCAGCAGTAGGGCGCGTCTTCGGATGTCCCGCACATGTCGGCGGAAGAACCGATGCCGCTCTCGTCCGCCTTCGGGCCGTCCGGCGGGAACATGCAGATCTGATACGCCGACTTTACGTCGCGCATGACGACCGGGTCGTAGCCCCAACCCTTGTCGTCGATGCTAACCATCGTCGGATGGCCGATCTCCGCGGTCGTATAGGTGGGCGCGTCCGTCGGATAGTCCGTATGCCCGGACGTGAACCAGAATTCGTACCACGGGTCCGGCCAAAGGGAGACGTTCGTCGTGTTCAGGGTGGAGGACTTCATCAGCGCGGAAAACTGGATGGTCACGTCCTCGCTGTTGGACGCCTCCGACTCGCGAATGTCCGGGTGCATTTCCACGATGGTGGGAACGTCGTCATTGATCGTGTTGTTCGTGGTGAAGACGAGGTCCTCGTAGTCGTCCTTCGGGTCGCTGGAGATGCCGCGGCCCTGCGCCGTCCCGTCGCCGTTTCCGTCGAGCGAGTTGGCCGCGGCGTCCACGAGACCGTCGAACGAGACGCCGATCGGCTGGGCCTGCGGAACGTCGGCGGAGAGCGTGGCGGCCTTCGCGACGACGCTGATCGTGTCGTCCGTGCCGTCCGCCTTGGCCGGCAGACAGTAGATGGTGTCGCCGCACGGGTCGACGCCGCAGGCCTCGGTCGGGGTGAACTCGATCGTCCTGTACCCGTTCGAGATCGCGAACGTTCCGTCGACGTATCCGCTGTCCGTCGCCGTGGTGGCGACGGAGATGTTCGTGAAGTCGTCGGTCGGCTCGTCCTTGGTCGCGTTCGCGTTGACGTACGTCCCCGTCCCGGCGATCGGGTCCATCGCCTCGTCGAACGTGATGGAAAGCGTGATGTTGCGCGCGTCGTTCGCGCCGATGCGCGGGACGACGGAGACGACCTTCGGAGGCGTCATGTCCACCTCGGTGGACACCTCGAACGTCCACTCGTATCCGCCGGAATACGCGCCGGTGAACGCCGCCGTGGTCCCGTCGGCCTTCTTAATCGTCTTCGCGAGCGCGACCGTGTAGTTGGTATCGTCCGTGGACGTGCCGAGCAGCTCGACCGGATCGAAGACGAACGTCGTGTATTCTCCGTCGCCGTTCTTTACCGTGGCGGCGGACACGTCGGTCGACGCGAGGACGATGTCGTCCGTGCCCTCCGAGGCGAGCGGCGGCCGCGAGATGACCACGTTGGCGACGTTCAGGTCGCTCGACTGGGCGACGTCGTCGGCAGCGAGGTCGG
>JAHFIS010000109.1:0-1231 GCA_023246275.1 Candidatus Uhrbacteria bacterium | reverse complement strand
GATCCGCGTGTTGCGGGGGATATTGAGCGCGTTGCGCTCCGGGTAATGCGACTCGATGATGCCCGCGCCGAGGGATCCGGACAGCGGCTCGCTGTACTGGTCGGCGATGGACGCGCTGCCGGACGAGCCGCCCCAGTGGTTCAGCAGGCTGTTCAGGATCCAGGTCGTGATCGTGAAGGAGAACAGGCACAGGGCCATTCCGATCACCGCGTTGCGGATCATGTTCTTCGCCGTCTTCAGCTTCGTCTCGTCCCCCTGCGACGTCATGTAGATCCAGCCGGCGTAGATCACGACCACCGTGAAGATGATCCCGAGCGTTCCGAGGAACACGCGGATGACCTTCGCGATGATGATGGGGAGACTGTTCGTCGACGCGCCCGCGGCGGCGGCCGACGCGGCAAGCTGCGACGCCGCCGACTGCGCGAGCGCCGGGTGCGTCGCGGCCAGCGCGCAAAGAACGAGCGCGCCAAAGGCGGCTCCGACGGCAAAGCGGTTTCGCGACATGTTGGAATGGTTATGCATCATCGTGACGGCAATATCGTTGCACGTATTCTACAACAAAACCGCGTGCACGGATACACGCGGCTTGGAACGTCTGTGGATATCACCCGAGCCTCTGAATCATCGACGTCGCGATCGCGACGAGCCCCGCCATCAGGATCGTTCCGAACACGCCGACGCCGATCTGATGGAGGCCATGATGATGCTCGTGGTCGCGTCCGGACGCGGTCATGACGGTCACGGATCCCATGATGACGAACAAGACGGACACGAGACCCATGAGCATGAGAAACACCCGAGCGATGCGCGCCCCGGACACGACCAACGACGCGTCCTTCGCCGCGGCGGCGGACGTCGCGGCGAGCGCCGGATGCGCGATCGTCGCGATGCCGACGCACAGCACGAGCGCGGCAAGCAGCGCCTCGACCGCGGCCTTCACGCGCGCCCCGTCGGCGCGTCCTCCCACGGCCTTCATCGCCGCGCCCATCGCCTTCCCCGTGTCGGCCTTCGTCGTCGCGCCCGCGATCTGCAGCGCGTCCTTCACCACCTGCGACAGCGTCACGTCGTCCATCTGCGTCGGAAGATATTTCTCGAGCAGCGCGATCTCACGCTTCGCGGCCTCGACCGTCTCGGGACGCCCGGCCGTCTCGGCCACGTCGCACGCCTCGCGCAGCTGCTTCACCTGCATCTTGACGATGGCAAGGACCTCCTCGTCCGACAGTTCCTTCTG
>JAHFIS010000108.1 GCA_023246275.1 Candidatus Uhrbacteria bacterium | reverse complement strand
CTTGCCGATCGGAAAGTCCTCGGTCGGAATCTGGATCGCCTCGAACGATACGCCCGTCAGCTCGAACCCGGACGCGGACCGCGCCTCAGCCTTCACCGTCCCGCGCACGATCACGGACGACTCGATGCGCACCGTGTCGAGCACCGCCCACTGGTCCTCGGGCAGCTCAGCCTTTGAATAGACGACCTGCACGCGCCCCGTCCCGTCCCGCAGCTGCAAAAAGAAAATTTTCCCGCTCGACCGGAAATTATACGCCCACCCCTTCAACTCAACTTCTTGGCCAACGTAAGCACCGATTTGGGATATGGTTGTTGTGATCATAACGGACAGATTGTACCAAAAAACGACCCGGGGGGTCAAAGGGATCGGATGGGTCAATGGGGTCGAGGCGGTCAAAGCGAGCACGCTGCGCGAAGGGAGTTCGCCGGGATCACCGGGAAATGCGAGATCATGAGCCCTTCGACCGCCTCGTGGAACTCGTCGAGCGCGACCACGGGGAGCAGCGGGCGGAGGTGCGACTCGAACGGCTCGGAGAGGCCGAAACGGAGGAGCTTGAGCGTGTCGTCCGCGATGACGCGGGCGGCGAACCACTGGCGGTTGTCGCGGGTGACGCACGGGGTGCAGACGACGCCTCCCTTGAGCGCGTGCCAGCGGTATTGTCCCGCGACGACAGTCATCTTGCAATCGAGACAACAAAAGACCTCTGGCCGGTACCCGATCGCCGCGAGCAGCTTGAGCGCGAATCCCGCCAGGAGAAATCCCGCGCGGTCGGAGCTGACGGACGGGGCCGCGTCGACGGCGGCGAGCCAGGCGAGAACGATCGCGTACAGCGTCGGGTCGGCCTCCTCCTGGCGAGTGGCGATGTCGACGAGGTAAAGGGCGTTTCGGACGAGAAGGAGGCGCGAGACGTCGCCGTACAGCCCGGGGTACGCGACGCGGCGGTCCGTCCCAGCGACCGTGTTGAACTGACGCCCGTTCACGACGTGAAAATCAATGACGGCAGGCATCTCGAGGTGCGGCGTCAGCTTCGCCAGCATCTTGTGCCCTCCGCGCGCCAACAGCTCGATCTTCCCATGCTCCCGCGTCAAAACCGAATACCACCGATCCGCTTCCCCTCGGTCGCGACGCGACAGGACGATTCCGGTGGTGTTGTAGAGCGTTGCCATTTTATTATTCGTCTCCCCTCCTTTTCAAGGAGGGGTTAGGGGTGGTTATCAAAAGACTTCCAATCCAAAACCTCGACGCGACTCACCACCCCCCCCCTGACCCCTCCTCCCTATGAGGAGGGGAGACAAGTTATTACTCTCCCCCGCTCGTCGTCGGATCAATCCGATCCATATACGACTGCAATATCAGCATCGCCGCCAGCGCATCCTCCTCTGCCTGCGCCCCTTCCTCGCGCTGCAGCCGAATGCTCTCGCCCGTCGTGTACGACTCGTCCTCCTCGATCACCGGAATCGGCGTCGCGGCGGTCAGCGTGGCGATGAACGCCCGCGCCTTGTCGAGCTGCTTCGAGCTGTGGTGCTCACCCGTCGAAAGCGGAACGCCGACGACAATGGCGTCGATGTCCTCGGACTTCGCCCGCTTCGCAAACACGCGGATCGTTTCCTCGCCGACGTTCGGGACCACGTCGAGAGGAACCGCGATGTTCACATCCGTGTCGCCGAACGCGAGGCCGATCTTTTTGTCTCCGTAATCAATTCCGAGGAGTCGCATATTAGTCGAATGCCATTAGGATATAGAGAAACCAGACGACCGTGCTCGTGACCGTCGCGGCAACCGTCAAGGCAAGGGCACTCCGCCGATCAAGACGTTTTTCCAAGAACCGAGCAAGGATGAGCGCGACGATCGTCCAAAAGATAAGATTGGCAATGAACGGAACCAACGACTGGTACGGACCAGGGCCGAGCGGCGGCTGGGGATACGCAAAGACTCGAAGTGGGAATCCGCCATACTGTCGCACCGTCTCCGTAACGTTCGGATCGAACTGAAACATGCGACTCTCCACGAATGCCGGATTATCCCGACAGGAAAGAATCGTCGACCAGACCGTCGCGACCCAGCCCCATGCGAGGACAGAGAGCACGCGTCGATGACTTGACTTCATGGTAATCATAGGGGATCTTATTTCAACTCAAGACCCGGGATGGATCTGAAATCCTTTCGGTTCTCTGTCATCAAAGGAATTCCATGTGCGATCGCCGTCGCGGCAATAAGCAGGTCGGCCGTTCCGCGACGTCGTGTGCGCGCGATCCTTCCGGCAAGGATGGCTATTTTCCTGTCGACGGAAAACGCGGCAACGGTATCGGCAATTTGCTCGACGGCAAGCAGCTCGGCATCGCTCATTCCCGGCAGCGCGAACAGTTCCGTAACGGAGACAACGGAAATGCGCGCTTCGATCCCTGACAAAATAACGGTCGGGTCAAACCGGCCGTTAATCAATCCAATGAGGATGTTCGTGTCGAGCAGGACGATCACACTCCGTAAATGCGCTTTCGTGCCTCCGCGAGATCTTTCTTCGTGATCGGGTTATCCTTGCGCAAGCCATACAACTTTATAAAGACCTCCCCATTTCCACGAACTGACGGTCGTTTCGTGGGACGAGGTGGCTTAAGCGCTTTATGAGCGGCTTTTTCACGAATTTTTACCATATACATTAAAATAGCACCCAATCGCCATCGACGCAAACAAATTACACCGGCAGCGGCGTCAGGATCTCGATCCCCTCCTTCGTCACCGCGATCGTCACCTCGAAGTGCGCGGAGATCTTGCGGTCCTTCATCACCACCGTCCAGCCGTCCTCCGCCGTTTCAACCGGCCAATCGCCGAGGCCGAGCATCGGCTCGATGGCGAGACACATGCCTTCCACGACAGGAACCTTCGGATAGCGCTTGTCGACGTAGTTCGGCACGTGCGGCCCCTCGTGCACCTTGTGGCCGACCCCGTGGCCGACCAGCGCCTGGACGATGCCGTAGCCGTGCGGATTCACCACCGCCTCGACCGCGTGCGACACGTCGCTGATCATCCCGCCGACATGAACGGCGTTCGCTCCGGCCAGGCACGCCTCGCGCGTCACGGCCATGAGCTTCGTCGCTTCCTCCGAGACCGCCCCGACCGGAACCGTCACCGCCATGTCCGTGCACAGCCCGTGCAGCCACAGCCCAATGTCGAGCCCGACGATGTCGCCCTCCTTCAGCGCGATCGGCCGGTCCCCGCGCCCGTGCACGACCTCCTCGTTCACCGAGATACACATGGTCGTCGGAAACGGCTCGTCATCCGGATGCGACCGGTACCCCATGAACGACGGCTCCCCGCCGCCCGCCCGAATCACGTCCGTCGCGATCACGTCGAGCTCGGGCAGCGTGATGCCCGGACGAACCGCGTCCACGGCCGCCTTCAGCGCGCGCGACAGGAGATGTCCCCCTTCGCGCATCGCGTCAATTTCCTTTTGCGTTTTGATGAGGGCCATAGTTTTGGGGATAGAGAAGGCCGCAGGAAAGAGAAGGCCGCAGGAAAATCAATGTCCACCTACGGCCTGCTATCCTTTGGCCTTCTCTATCCCATCGTTCTGCGTTAGATTCCAAGTGATTTCAAGATCCTCTCCTGCACTTCCTCGACCGTCCCGACCCCGTCGACGCGAACGAGCACACCCTTCTCCTCGAACTTCGCGAG
>JAHFIS010000107.1 GCA_023246275.1 Candidatus Uhrbacteria bacterium | reverse complement strand
GCCGCTCGATTTCCGGCGCCAAAAGCGCCTCGCGCGTCCGTCGGTCGTGAAGGATGCACGGCAGCGGCTTGCCGCAGGTCGGGCAGGACGGGATGCGTTGGAATTCGCTCATAGGCTAGCCCTTTCTCTTTTCGATTTCCCGCTCGATGCGTCCGGCCAGGAACTTGCCGATCTCCGGGAGCGCCTTTGTCGGGTCGGAATAATCTCCTCCGAACACCGCGTCGGCGCCGCCCGGGCGGCCGCCATAGACCTTTGCGGCCTGCGTGTTGCCACCGAGTCCGAAGGCGCCGAGAGAGAACTTTTGAGTCGCGCGGACGCGGTTGGAAAACTCGCTTACCTTGGCGTCATCGCCGTACGCATCGGACAGCACGATGAGGATGTCTATGTACGGCTCGTCCGAACGCTCCGCCTGCTCGGCCACGTATTTTTCCGCGACCTCGAGTGCCTCGTAGTCGTTCGTCCCGCCGCCGGCGCGGAGGGATTCCATGATCTTGTACTTGGCCCGCTCGTCGAGCGGCGCGCCCATCGCGTGACTCACGGTCGCCCTCCCCTCGAACGCCATCACGCCGAACTCAAGCGGTTCCTCGCTCTCGCCGAGCAGGTTCTCGCTCGCCAGCTGGTTCTTCGCCTCCGCGAACGCCTCGTTGATGACGACGAGCGCCGCCCGCGACGCCTCGATCGGCCCGCCGCCCATGGAGCCGCTCGTGTCTACCACGAACAGCAGTCGGACGCGCGAAAAGTTCTGACCGCGCTGAATGTTCATGTGGACGCCCGGATCCCGGTCGCCGGTCGAATACGCCGTAATCGCCGGCGACTCGAGACCCGGGGTGACCATGAACCCATGCGGCTCGGTGAACCCGAGGCGGCTCTGCCGCTCCTCGCGCATCGCCTCGATGATCGCGTCGCGCAGCCGCTCGATCTCGCTGCGATATTTTTCCCTGTACCCGTCGTACGCCCGCACCGCCTCGGCGCTGACTCCGAGCCGCTCGCCCGTCCCCCGCGCCTTCGCCTTGTCCAGCTGCTCCTCTAGCTCGCGCGCCTCGCGCCGCATTTTCTCAATGTCGGATTCCTCCTTATTTTCTTCGTCTCCCTGGGCTCGCAACGTTCCCTTTCCACGCCCCTCCGTTCCGCGCGGAACCAAGTTCGGAAGCTTCAGCGCGCCGTTCAGCAGCTCCTGCAGCGGATCCTGGTCGGACGGCGGCGCGAACTGGACGCGGCCATCGCTTATCATGCGCTGGAGCAACTCGCCGAGCTGGTCGAGCAGCTCCTGCGGAATGTCGCCGCCCTTTTTGCCCGTCGCTTCCTCCATCTTCTGCCGGCGCTCCTCGGCCTCCGCGTCCAACAGCGCGACATACTGGGGGATAATCAGGTTCTCGACCGCGTGAGCTTTGCGCCTGAAATCCTTTTCCTCGTCCGTCTCATTGCGCAATGGGCTTTCGTACGACGACACGTCATCAACCGCCTTGAGCGCGACCCCGAGCTTGCCGAGCGCCGCCTCCACGCGAGGATCGACGGCGTCGCGGCTGCTCCCGCCGAAGAATCGCTCGCTCCCGACCAGTCTCTGGATGAACTGCATGGCAAGCGGCAGGCCGCGCAGGTCGCGCCCCTCCTTCCCTTCGGCATATGCCGCCTGGTAGTCGGGCAGAAACTGGGCGCGATAATGGCCCCGGATGGCGAGGGCTTCCAGGAAACGGTCCGTGATCCCGTTGCCGAGATACGCGTGAACCGCCACGCGAAACAGCTCCCGCAGCCGCTCGGTCGCCGCGAACGCCCCGGGTGGCACCGCGCGGTCGGCCATCCGACGGATGCTGGCATCCAGCCTTGCGACCGGCTTCGCGTGGTGCAATGCCTCATGGATCGAGAATGCGCGAACGATCTTCGGATCCTCCGAAAGCGTCGCGGGATTGTAGTGGATCTCCTTCACCGGCGCCTTCGCGTTCCCCACGTCCTTCGTGTACCACCCGACCATCCCCTTCGCCGCGAACGCCTTGGCTTCCGCGGGCGTAATCGGCACGAATCGAACCCGGACCCCCTCGACGAGATAGTCGAGCGTCTCCGCCGAGATCACCTCGTCGGGAGTTATCGGATGTCCGTCTCCTTTTTCTCTCATATCGAATCGATGGTTAGACTTCCGGTAGCTCCGGGATATCCTCGTCGGGAATGACGGATTTCTGCTCGTAATATTTTCGGAGTTTCTCATTGTCGAGCGCCCATTCCTCAAGCGGCGAGTCCTGCGTTCCAATGAGAACGCGGTCCGCGGACACGGCAAGCAGAGAAAGCGGATATCCGTCGGGCTCAAAGAGTTCCTCTATCGCAGGAGGGTCGACGGAAAGGTCGATCCGATATGCCTTGCTTGCGGACAAGGCGATCAAGGACATGTCCGATGCCGCATGGAGATCGTCATCCGTATGTGAAAATTCTGATTCCGGCATCTCCGCGATACGAAGCGCGCGAAAATTTCCCTTGGTCGTCGGGAGGATCTCGAACAATCCTTTGTCCGTCATCGCGAATATTCCAGCTTTCGTCTCAACCATCCCTCCGATGCCGCGCGGCGAAAGCAGGACGCGGTCGGTGCTCCTTGATACCGGATCATGCGCGAAAATCCCCTCGCTTCCCCCGACCAGCACGGTTCCGCTGGCAAGGCAGAGCATGGACCCCTGCCGTCCCGCGATCAGCCGGCGCACCTCGATGCGCGGAGGGGTCTTGGAAAAATCAACGCGCTTGATTCTGTCCCGCTTGTCGTATTCGATCGTGTCCGAATCGACACGGAGATACGCAAGCGCCTCGTGATCGTTCAGCCAGACGACGTCGTCCGTCTCGCCGCCAAGGTCGAATCGAGCCGCGACCGACGGTTGGCCGGCCGCGTCAAAGTCGAGGACGTACGACTCGCCGGTTTCGCTCAGGTACAGGCCTCGGGACGGGGAGAACGGGAAGTAATCCTTTGCCCCGTCAAAGTCCCCGACGCGCCAGCTGGTTCCGTACAGGTCCATCTCGACGGCCGGCGCGTCCTTGCGCGCCAGGTCCTTCACGAAGACCTCGCCTCCGTCCGTGAACAGGACGAGCGCGTCCCCGAACCGTCGCATCGAACAGACGCCCTGGCTCATCGCATCAGTCCAGCCATGCATTCTCTCGAACCCGGGCTTTTCAATTTCGGGAGCCAAAAGAGCCTCGCGCGTCCTGCGGTCATGGAGGATACACGGCAGCGGCTTGCCGCAGGTCGGGCAGGACGGAATGCGCTGGAACTCGCCCATAGGATTACGGCGCCGCGGGAGCGGCAGACGCGGGATTGAGAATCGCGTCCGCTTCCTCCTGCGTCGCGTATCCGGCACGAACGCAATCCTGGATGACTTTTTTGTCCGTAATGACTTTCTTTATAAGGAGATCCCGGAAAATCTGGACCGGAATGTCCTTCACGCCGTAGAGAGCATACGAATCGAGAAATACTTCCTTTACGGCGCGGTCCACGCTCGTGTCTTGGCGGCGAGACTGCGTCTTCGGGTCGACGAGCTTGTCGCGCAGCCGGCGCAAGTCGCGGAACGAGATCTCGATCGCCTTTGGCTTGTCCGCCGTAAACGCGCGGATGCTCGGAATCACCTCGCCGAACAGCCAGATCAGCTTACCGTTGGATTCCTCGTCGAGAATCGGACGGCTGGCAGCGTCCTGAAAGAACCCCTCCACCTCGATCAGAGTTTCCTCCTTCGTCGGATAATCCGT
>JAHFIS010000106.1 GCA_023246275.1 Candidatus Uhrbacteria bacterium | reverse complement strand
AAGCGCTTCCTCATCGGCCCGGCGCGCAAGCCGTCGGGAGCGGGGGCGCCGCGCGGCGGGGAGATCCTCGAGGAGAAGCCGGCGGGCGACGACAGCGACGGGACGGAGCGCGACGAGGACGGGGACGACGGGTTCCTCATGCCGATTCCGCCCGCCGCGACGAAGACCGCGCAGGAGGACAATCGCGGAAGGCGACTCGAGTTTTAAAAAGATCCAGGAGCCAGCGCCCAAGAACGGCTTGGGCGCTGCGTCTTGATTCTTAACAACGTTCCCGTCGAGACACAGAGATGTCGAGAGCGATCTCGATACCTTCAATTTCGACGGGAATGATCAAGAGTATGCCAGAAACCAAGCGATTTTCCGCCATGTGGGGCGGCAAGGACCTCATTATCGAGACGGGCAAGTTCGCCAACCCGGCGAACGGATCCTGCACGGTGCAGTACGGCGACACGGTCATCCTCGCCACCGCGTGCATGAGCACGGGGCTGCGCGACGGGCTCGACTTCTTTCCGCTCCAGGTGGAGTACGAGGAGCGCTTCTACGCCGCCGGCCGCATCAAGGGCTCGCGCTTCATGAAGAAGGAGGGACGTGCGACCGACGACGCGATGCTCGTCGCGCGGTACATCGACCGCGCCATCCGCCCGCTGTTCGACGACCGCATGCGCAACGACATCCAGGTGATCGTCACCTGCCTTCAGTTCGACGGCGAGAACGACCCGGACATCATCGGGCTCATCGGCGCGGCCTGCGCGCTGCACATCTCGGACATCCCGTGGGACGGCCCGATCGCCAACATCCGCATCGGCCAGATCGGCGGCGAGTGGACGATCAACCCGACGTACGAGGCGCGCGCCAAGAGCGGCCTCGACCTGTCGTTCGCCGGGACGCCGGAGAAGGTGATCATGGTGGAGGCGGGAGCGAGCGAGGTGGTCGAGTCGACCGTCGTCGACGCGTTCGCGTTCGGATCCAAGCATCTCGCGGTGCCGATCAAGCTCATCGAGGAGGTCCGCGCCGCGGTCGGAAAGACGAAGCGCGACATGGTCTCGCCGAAGAACGACGCGGAGGCCGCCAAGTTCGCGCGCCGCGACGAGGTCCAGGCCATCGCCCGCCCGTTCATCACGGCGCAGGTCATGGAGCTGTTCTTCGGCACGCCGCGCGCGAGGTAGGTCGAACGCGCCCAACAGAAGACGGAAACGAAGAAGCGCACGGAAAAATTCCTGCTCGACCAGGGGATCGACGCGAACGAGGCCAAGTACGGCACGTCGATCGTCGAGGAGGTCCTGGAACACGAAGTCTCGCGCATGATCCTTCAGGAACAGAAGCGCGTCGACGGCCGCGACATCATGCAGATCCGCCCGCTGATCTCGGAAGTCGGCCTATTCAAGCGTCTGCACGGCTCCGGCCACTTTATGCGCGGTGAAACGCAGGTTCTCTCGACGGTCACGCTCGGCTCGCCGGGCGACAAGCAGACGCTCGACTCGATGGAGTACCAGGGTACCAAGAACTACTTCCACCACTACAACTTTCCCCCGTACTCGGTCGGCGAATGCAAGCCGATGCGCGGGCCGGGACGCCGCGAGATCGGCCACGGCGCGCTCGCCGAAAAGGCGATCCTGCCGATGCTGCCGGAGAAGGAGGCGTTCCCGTACACGATCCGCGTCGTCTCCGAAGTCCTCTCCTCGAACGGCTCGTCGTCGATGGGCAGCACCTGCGGCTCGTCGCTCGCGCTCATGGACGCCGGAGTTCCGATCAAGGCCGCCGTGGCCGGTATCGCGATGGGACTCGCGACCGATGACAAGGGCAACTGGCGCGTCATTACCGACCTCCAGGACCTGGAGGACGGCGCCGGCGGAATGGACTTCAAGATTGCCGGGACCCGCGCCGGAATCACGGCCATCCAGATGGACACGAAGACGAAGGGAATCGGCCCGGACGTCGTGGCCCAGACGCTGAAGCAGGCGCTCGCCGCCCGCCTCGAGATCCTCGACGTGATGGACGGCGCCATCGCCGCTCCGCGCAACGAGCTTTCGCCGTTCGCCCCGCGCATCATTACGCTGCGCATCGACCCGGAATCCATCGGCGCGGTGATCGGGCCAGGAGGAAAGATGATCAACGAGATCATCGCCACCACGGGCGTCGGATCCATCGACATCGAGGACGACGGACTCGTCATGATCACGTCGGTGAACGCCGAGGCCGCGCAACAGGCATACGACTGGGTCCGCAACCTGACGCGGAAGGCCGCGGTCGGGGAGCAGTTCAAGGGAAAGGTGACCCGCCTGATGGGATTCGGCGCGTTCGTCGAATTCCTGCCGAAACAGGAAGGGCTCGTGCATGTGAGCGAAATGGCTCCCTGGCGCGTTGCCGAGCCGGGTGATATCGTCAAGGTGGGCCAGGAGGTGTTCGTGAAGGTCACGGAAATCGACAACCTGGGCCGCATTAACCTCTCGATGAAGCAGGCCATGGGAAACGTGTTCCCGGAGCGCCCAAAAACCCCGTAAATTCCCTGTGCAGAGGCTGAATATTCCACTCCACCGATACCAGCAGACAACCCGCCTTTCAGGGCGGGTTGTTTCGCTTTTCGCCGTCGCGACGACCGTCGGAACTCTGATCCTCATGGTCGTCGCGACGATCTGGTACGGTCGCGACACTACCTCCTCGTCGGCACCGCAGGACACGGCCGTCGTTCTGCATTTCCAGCCAAACCGCCTGTCCTGGGACGCAACGAAACGCGTTCTTGCCCATATTACCCTTGTCTCGAACCGCCCGCTGACCGCCGGCGACATTGAACCGTACGCGCACGGGGAATTCTCGCTGTTTATCTCCAAGGATGGGACGCGTTCGGTCGCAATTCGCGCAAAAAAGGAAGAGCTACCGACTAAATCACTCGATTCTCTCGGAATTATCGTTCAGGAATCCTCAATGGGAGTCATCCTCCTCAGTGACAGGCCCGTCGCACATATGGACTGGAAGCCGCCGCATCTCTGGCTTGGTTCCATACATCTCCCGTGGAACGTACATATCGGCAGCCTGTACGTACCGGGCGATCCGGCGATTTCCGGGCCGATATATTCCTCAAACGATGGGATGTCGATCCGATTGGCAAGGCAAGGACTATCAAAACTCCCATGGGCAGTCGTCCCGGATAACACGATTGCCGCGATGTCTACGCCAGCATTGCCAAACACAGATATCGGAGGAGTGACAAGCGCCGTGGACACGATCCTGGCCTCATACCAGACACCGAGTGCCCTGTTTATCGCAAATCACATTCTTACGGAGAATGGGGTCGTTGTCCTGGTAAAAAATTCCAGCAAATTCAACTATCTTCTCACAACAAGCGCCGATGGTCTGCCAAAGGAAACCCAGCAGAAGCTCGTTCAGACGGCGGCGGCCCTCATGATTCCAAGAATGCAACCCATGCCCCTTCCTGACGACACAATCGCCCAGGAAATGATCGTGGATCCGTCGCTGACTACGATCGAGGAGACGACCGTCGCGGGAACGGTCGTGTCGCGTGCTTCCAGCGGGGATGGCGAGTACGTGTTCGGTGCCGAGCAGAATGGAAGCGTGACGATCACGAACTCTCAAGGACTCCTGGATTTCAGCCTGGCTGCCAAGAAAACGGGGAAGCAGGCGCCATGCTCGGCAAACGCGGCATATGTCGACATTCGGACGCTTCTTGAACTTTCGCAAGGATCCGTCCACGCGCGATC
>JAHFIS010000105.1 GCA_023246275.1 Candidatus Uhrbacteria bacterium | reverse complement strand
CGTCCTTCTCCGGCGGGGGCATTTCCTCCAGGTCCTTCAGAAAAAACTTCAGCCAGACCGGCTCCACGTTGTCGCGGATCCGTTCGTACCGCCACCTCGGGTCGCGCGGCGCGTCCTCCGCCGGGTCGGTGACGTGGTTGACATGGTCCTCGAGCCGGATGCCGCGCCGCTCGAACGCCCGCGTCGGAAACGAGTCCAGCGCGTCGCGCACCTCCTTGGAAATCAAAATCGGCTGGTCGCGCACCATCCGGCGGCGCAACAGATAGTCGCCGAGCTGGGACGACTTCGGGCTCTTCTCGTAGTCCGCGGCCTGCAGCGGCAATGGCGGCTGTCCCTTTTTGGACGGGTTGGTCGGAAACAGGATGTCGCGGTATAGCCGCACGATGGCCGCGCCGTGCTGGCCGCGGGTCTCGTGAAAGATCGGCGTGCGCAGCGGCAGCGTCGTATTGACGTACATGTCGTCGAGGCCGTTGTACAGGCGATGGATCTGCTTGTAGACCCACGTCTCGATCCACGGGACCGTCCGACCGTCGCGACCGACGGGAACGGGCTCGGTGAGGTACACGGGGAGCGGATCGCCCATCTTCGCGCGAAGAATGTCAAGGACGCGCGGCGCAATCGCGGCGGCCCGGTCCCACAGCCGCTCGAAGTTTTCCAGCATTCCCTGCGGATTTTCGCGCAGGTCGCGGAAGTGGCTGATCTCGTGGCACGCGGCCCAAAAAATCTGCTCGGGCGACCATCCTTCCTCCGGTCCCTTGATGAACGTCTCCTCGCTTAGGTACACCTTGCCGTGCTTCAGGTCGATCATGAACCAGTCCCCCAGCTCGAACGTTAGAGACGGGTCCCCCGCGATCTCGGCGAATGCCGCGCTGTTGTGCTTGATGAACTTCTTAGCCCATTCGCGTCGCTCGGCGACGACCGCTGGCGGCAGGTCGTACTTCGGCGCGGCGGGGGTTACCAAAGCAGGAGGGGCCTCCTGTGGCTCCTTGTCGTCTATGAAATAGCCGGGCGGTCGGTAGCGCTCGTACATACTACGCGGTTGGCTCACCGAACAGCTCTGCGAACTCATCCGTCGCTGCGAGGTCGCTGATCGCGTCGCATTCGTCCTCTCGGAGCCTTTCGTCCTCCAATTTCGCCCGGTCGCTCGTCGAAATCTTCTTCTCGGTGTCGCGCTCCGAGAATCCGCCCGGAACGACCGTGCGCTCGGGCGGCCTTCCCGACAGCCATGCGACCACCTGCTTCGCGGTATAGCGAACGGGCGCCGGCGCCGTTCTCTTTGACGCGAAATCCCGCTCGTTCGCGACCCCGTCGCGTCCATAGAGACGGGTCTTCACGTCAAAGTTCAGGATCAGCTCCCTCGACTGCGGAAGCATCGCGTCCGGCCAGCCCGTCGGCTTGCCATCCTTGTCCGTGGTCGGAAAAAACTGTCCGTGGGTCTGAAGCATGGAGTACAGCAGCACCATCTCGTCCGGACGGGTGTCGGATTTCTTCACGTATTCCATGAACAGGTGCTCGTCTAGATCCGTTTGGAACCCGCCGCCCTTCTGCCAGGACTCCAGGACAGGGATGACGTGTCGGATGGAAAGCACGTTCTCCTTCAGGACCTCCTTCACGTTCACCTCCCCGCCGCAGGTGCGCTCATAAAAACCCTTTCCGCCCTCCGACGCGGAAAACACGTCCTGGAGGCGGCGGGCCACGACGGCAAGCCTCTCGATCTGGCCGTTCGGACCGAACGCGTTCGGCGGCACGTCAAGGGAAAGGTCGTTGTTGAGCAAACGAAGCACGAACATGGTGGTCTGCTCGCACTTGGCGCGAAACTCGCGCTCGGCTTCCGGCGAGGAGCCATCGGGCAGCGACTCGGTCGGCATCGGGAGATAATCATAGGAAAGCAACCCGAATCGCGACAGGAACGCCGCGTCCATCTGCTGGCGGCCCACGTACGCCTTGCCGTCCTCCGGCTTATAGTTTCCGGTCGCGATGACCACGAATCCGGGCGCCACGTTGAACGGGGGCTCGCCAGGAAACGGAGGAATGACGGTCTCGCCGGGACGCATGAGCAGCAGCGTGTTCAGGGCGATAAGCACGTGGTGCGGAATCGCGTTCATCTCGTCGATGATGAGAGGACGCCCCTCCTTCATCGCGCGGAGCAGCGGGCCGAGATACGTCTTCGTCTGGACCGGCGACCGGAACGCCTCGAGCATGGACAGCCGGAAATCCTCCCGCGCTGCCTCAAGGTCCTGAAGGACCGCGCTTCCTTTAGGAAGCGCCTCGACGATGCGCTTCCATTCCTCGGAGATACGTATCGCCTGTTCCTCGGCCGAAATCGATTCCCCGCGTTCGATTCCCCTGCCGCCGAAAAACTCATCCGTCTGGATATTCTTGTTCCCGTACACCATCAGCGGCTCCCAGCCGCCCGGGCCGTCGCGCCGCGCAACCCACGCGTCCTTTTTCGCCGCCCATTCCTTGCGGATGGCATTCTTTTCCTCCGTGGTCGACGCGGTCTTCAGCTCGGGCGGCAAGACCGGCGCCGGATTTCGCTCAACCCACAGGTCGCGCGCCAGGTCCTTCGCAAACTCCGTCTTTCCCGCGCCAAGCTCCCCGGTCACGAACAACGCCGGCAGAGAGCGGATCTTGTCGCGCGCCACGTCCTTCATCTGCTTGACATACGCCGTCTCAACGATGCGCCCCTTTGCGTCAAAGTGCCGCTTCAGCTCCCCAAGGTTTATCAGTTTCGCCGCCAGATACGCCTCCGGGGACGAAAGGATGTGATCCTTGAGCTTCTTGAGAAGACGCGTGTGCTCATCGGTTATTTCCTGCAGGATTTCTATGTGCTCCCTCGCATCGAATTGCGCAGCCGAAGTGGCATACGCGTCATTGATGCAATCCATGCGCTCGATCATGTTGTCAGAGACGGCCGTTCGCAATTCCGTCAATGTTTGCGCCGCGGCCGAAAGATCGTGAAAGCGCGCCTTGTAGAAGTCAAACGCCTCGGCCGAACGGTCGGTGACTTCGGATCCCGGTCGAATCCCCCCGGCCTTTTCCAGGCTCTTCGCGACGTTCAGCGCCTCCCGAATCCGAATCCTCGCGCGTTTTTGTCCCTTGGAGTCCAGTCCCGACAGGTCAAACCGCGCGATCGCCTCCTCGACCGTCGGAGACGATCCGGCAAGTTCCGCCAAGGCCCGCGACCCTGTCTTTCCCGAAGGCAGCGCGGGAATCCATTCGCGGACCTGCAGGACGCGCCGCGCCAAATTCGCGCGCAAATCCTGAATCGCGTCCGCCTGAACGTCCAGCTCGCCAATCTTCACCCGTTTTTCCTCGGGCAGGTCCTTCAGCTCAACGGGCCCGCGCGGCGCTCCCTCCGGTTTCATGAACATAGAATCTCTTACGATAATATCCACGTCATTGTATCAAAAAAATCCCCGCTGAGCTATCAGCGAAGATTTCCTGGCTGTATCAAACTATCCCGCCTCGGCCACGACGGTTTCCTCGGGCTCTGCCTTGCGGAGAACGCGGCGCTGGACGCCCGCGATGACGTCGGCGAGCTCGCGGCTTCTGAGGGCCTGGCAGACGGCGACGTAGACGAGCAGGCCGGCGCCTCCCGCGACGAGGCCCTGGAACAGGACGCCGAGGAAGGTATCGAGCGGAATCACGCGGACGATGAGCGGCTTGAGGAACTGGATGGTGACGGCGCAGCCGATTCCGGCGGTGACGATGACGTACA
>JAHFIS010000012.1 GCA_023246275.1 Candidatus Uhrbacteria bacterium | reverse complement strand
GAGATCTCGCTCCTCCACGTAGGCGGAGGATCCGGCGACGACGGCATGACGGTCGACACGAACGGAAACGCCTCCCTGGACGGCACACTTACGGTTGTCGGGACGACAACGCTCGGCGACGTCAACAGTTCCGGCGACGTGTCGACGACGGGGACCTTGAGCGCCATGGGGACGATCACGGCCAGTTCGGATCTGAACGTCGGCGGCGTACTGAATGCTGACGGCGGAATTCTCTCCGACGGCGGGCTTTTCTCGGTCGAGGATGGCAGCGGGAACGTGCACACAGGCGGGACGCTCGATGTCGCCGGCAATTCCACCCTCGCCTCGATTGACGTCGGCGGCGGCACGGGAAATTCTGGCGTGACGATCGACTCGAACGGCAACATCAATGCCGACGGGGTCTTTTCCGTGAGCAACGAAAGTTTTCTTGGCGACGACCCGACCGACAACGTCAACGTGACCGGGACCCTAAAGCCGGGAAACCTTGGCACGCTTGCCATGTCGACCGCGGGCGGGCTCCCGGCGACGCTCGTCATGGACGACTCCGACGATTCGATCGCGATCAGCTCGCTCAACTGGGGCGTGGACGGAACGGGAAATGCATCCTTCACATCTCTTGATTTGAACGCCGGACAGCTTTCCGTCGTTCCCGGCGAGGTGCTCGTGGGCTCGGGCGACATGCAGCTGAACGATAACGTCGCCCTCGAGTTCGGGACCGACGCGGACATGGAGCTGTACCACAGCGGCACGGCCGGGTTCCTGACGAACGTGACGGGCGATCTTACGATCAGTGCGGCGGGTTCGGACTACGTCATGGTCCCATCCAACGTCTCGCTCGGGGACGTCGGGAAATCCATCGACATCAGCAGCGACACGCTGGACGTGAACGCGACCGCAGATTTCACAAATGGCGTTTCCTTCGACGATACCGTCGATTTCCTATCGGGATTCGAAGTCGACCTTGGAACCGCCACGTTTGACGGCCTGGTCGCGGCCAACGGCGGAATCAACGCCGACTCGGGCGCTTTCACGGTCGCCGACGCGACGGGTGACATTCATACGGGCGGCACCCTTGACGTGGGCGGGACGACGACGCTCGGCGGCAACGTTTCCTTCGGCTTCTCGTCCATGGCGAACCGCTCCATATCCATCGCGGCCGACGACGGCGCGGACTCGAACAAAGCTCCGAACCTGACCATTTCCGCTTCGGGCAAGACGAACGTGGCATCGGTAGGAGACGGGGGGGACCTGGTGCTTAACGCCGGATCGGGACTCGGCGGCGACGCGGGAGCGATTTTGATCGGCTCCGTAGGCGACCACGTGAACATCACGCCGAGCACGGCCGTATCCGGCAACCTGACGGCGAACGGTGATTTCTATGCCAGCAATGCGTCGTATTTCTTGGGTCTCACAACGATCGACGGAAACATCGCCACGTCGGCCTCCCACCCGCTCAGCATCGTCACTGACACGGTCGGATCTTTGACGCTCGACACGGGCACGACCGGGTTTGTAAACATCGGGACGGGGACGTCCGGGAAGACCATCAACGTCGGAACCGCCGATTTGAACCCGGACGTGATCAACATCGGATCGGCAAGCGATGCTGTCAATTTTAGCGGCACGGCGACGTTTTCGAACACTCTGACCGCGAACGGAGGAGTATCCTTTGGAAACGAGGCGGCTGACGCATTCAGCGTCTCCTCGTCCACCTTGTCCTTGCTACGGGAAAACAACCACACGATTCAGATTGATGACTCTGTGACGTCCGCCACGAATGGAGGGTCTCTTACCATCAGGCCTGGCGCGGGAACGACCACAGCGGCTGGCGGGACCCTCGTGCTTTTCGGCGGCGCGGGTGGCACGACGAATAACGTCTCGGCAGACGGCGGCGCGGTAAACATCATCGCGGGAGCCGCGACGGTGGCGCTCGGAGACGCCGGCTCCATTAACGTCGATTCGGGCTCCGCGACCGGCGGCGCGACGGCGGGAAACGTTCGGATCGGAGCGTCAAACGCGGCAAGCATCCAATTCGCCGGCGGCTACACGTCGACAGGGGTGACTATTTCGCCGCTCGGTAACATTCAGGGAGCGGGGACGCTTGCCATTGACGGCGGAACGTCGCTAACCGGTCTTTTGACCGCGAATGGTGGAATCACCGCGGACGGCGGAGTCTTCGCGGTCGCTGACGTCAGCGGCCAAATAACCGCCAATGGAGGAGTCACGACGACAACAACGACCGCGTTATCGCTTGACACGGGCACGACGGGGACGATCAACATCGGGACAGGAACTCTGGGAAAGACGATCAACGTTGGAACGAGCAATTCAAATGCCGACACGATCAACGTCGGCTCCGGACTTGACGCCGTCTCAATCGCAGGCTCCGCGATCACGCTCAATGGCGCTATCGCGGAGAACGGCCTGATCAGCGCGAACGGCGGGATCTCCATGGGAACGCAATCTCTCGTCGGATCCACGGGCGCGATCACCTACTCGGGGGACACAACATGGTCCTCGACCGCCGGAACGTTGACGATCGGCGCGACGGATACTGGGAATACCAACACAAAGAATCTTGTCCTTACGTCCGGTAATGCAACTCCGGGTGGAAGTGCGGATGGAAATGACGTGGAGATTCGCACGGAAGATGACTTCATCGGGATGATCGGAGACGATTACACGCTTCGGGCCGTTTCTGGCGGAGCGGTGATCACGCTCTTCGACGATCCGAACAATAAGACGATCTCTCTGGGGTCCGTCGGATCAAATTCCGCCGACACCATCAGCATCGCCACGAATGGAACGACCGCGGACACCATCGCAATCGGAAACAACGGCGTTGGAACGGCAACTTCTATTCTTGGGGATTCTCTCATTCTCGGTGACGCGCTTACCGGAACGAACGTGGCGGATGTCAGTATTTTTTCAAGCGACTGGGAGATCAGCGCGACCGGCGCCATGACAGGGATTGGCGCGATCACGGCCGACGGGTTGATTACGGGGTCCCTTGGCGCAACCTTGTCCGGAGCGGCCGTTAATCTGAACGTGAGTTCCAACACACCGACGAACATCAACACGGGAACGTCTACCGGAACGGTGACGATCGGCGGATCGGCGGGCAATACCATCAGGATTGGATCGGATGACACCACGCCTGACACGCTTCTCATTGGTTCCGCAACGGATGCGCTGACAATCGCGTCATCGGGATTCAACGTTTCCTCCGCTGGAAACATTTCGATTGCGTCCACGACGAACAAGACCATTACGATCTCGGACGAAGCGACGGCAGACGCATCGGCTGCAAAGAAATTGACGATTGGTGCGTCCAACAAGTCGGCGGGAACGGGAGCGGGCGGAATCCTCGCGCTTACGGGCGGAAGTGGTAATGACACGGGCGCCGGCGGCGCACTTACTATCATTGGGGGTGCGGGAGGAGGTGGAACGACATCAACGGGTGGAAACGTAACAATTAGTGGTGGCATCTCTACAGCGACAACAAAAGCGGGTGGTAATGTGCTAATCTACGGAGGAAATGTAACAGGTGCCGGTTCAGTGGGCGGTACCATCTATATTGATGGTGGTACGGGCGCTGCGAGTCAAGGAAAAATTGATATCGGTACAATTACATCGAATGAAGTTAATATCGGACAAGTTGGGGCCGCTTTAAGTCTTCTGTCGGATACAATTACGATTGGAAGCACCGCTGCCGCCAGTACGATTGAAATTGGATCCGCAGCTTTCGCCAATTCAATTCACCTTGGGACATCGACGGCTGGAAGCAGCATCTATCTTGAAACCGGTTCCGCTGGGTTTAGAATTACAACACCCGCTGGAGCAAACGGAACGATGACTGAAAGATTGTGCACCGACGCGACAACTGGTGATCACGTCGCGCTCTCTTTCAATCTAATGGGTGATTGCGACAGCACAGGACAAGCAGACTTTGCTGAAATGTACCCGGTTGAAATGGGTGCGACCTACGGGGATATTGTCGTTCCCGGATCGCATGCCGTGACGACCCAGGATGGGAATACGATCGTTCAGCTGGTCCCGTCCTCGATTGCCTATCAAGGACCGGTTTCCGGAATCCTTTCGGACAACCATCAGGATGGCTCTGTCGCAGGATTTAACGTGGATGACTCCGACAACCCGATGCCTGTGGCTCTCGTTGGGCGCGTCCCCGTCAACGTCACGAACGAGAACGGGCCGATCGCAGTGGGCGACTTCGTGACCACCTCGTCCACTGCCGGAAAGGGAATGAAGGCGACCGAGGCCGGGCGCGTGATCGGGATGGCGCTCGCCAGCTTCGACGGGACGGACGGGCAGGTGATGGTGCAGGTGATCAACACGTGGTATCAGCCGGACGCGTCGGGGGCCTCCTCGCTGCAGGGAAGCTCGGACTCTATCCTAAGCCTAGCTTCGGATAACCTCACGGTTTCCGGGGACGCGACCTTCGAAGGGTCCGTCCACGTGGCCGAGCATCTCGTCGGATCGTCCGACATGGCCGGCCGCGCGCACATCGTGGCGGGCGACACGAGGGTTCACGTGACGTTCGAGAACGAGTACGCGGAGCAGCCGATCGTGAACGCCACGCTGCGGTCTGACGTGAACATTCCGGGTCACTGGTGGATCGACGAGGAAAGCTCAACCGGGTTCGACATCGTGCTCGACGGGACGCTTGCCTCCGACGTGGAGTTCAACTGGATCGCGGTGGGCGTGGACGGCGGCGAGGTGAGCGTGTCCGACGGGTCGACGCGCGACATCGAGCTGTACGTGCTGGACGGGTCTGCGCCGGTGGCGGAAATCGCTCCGGTCGCGGCTGACGAGTCGGTGGTTGCCGACGAGCCGGTGGTCGACGTGACGCCTGTCGTCGACGAACCGGTGGTCGACGCAGCGCCGGTAGTCGACGAGCCAATCGTCGACGCGGCTCCGGTCGACGAGTCCGTCGTCGATCCGGTCGCCGAGGAAGTCTCGAACCCGGCCCCGGACGCGGTCGTGGAATAATCCCCATGTCATTGCGAGGCCATCAGGACGAAGCAATCCCACGCGAGAGATTGCTTCGTCGGCTGAGGCCTTCTCGCAATGACGGTTAAAAGGCCAGGGGCAATTCGCTCCTGGCTTTTGATTCTTGACACGTTTCTAACTCGAAAAAAATGACGAAACGTGCTATCGTGTGAATATAATTCAACGTAAAGGTCGAGTATGTTGGAACGTCAGGATCTGGAGCAGATTGGAACGCTCGTGACGGATATTGTCACGAAGATCTCCGGCCCGGAAAAGATTCGCGAGGCGGTAACGGAAATAATTGGTTCTGAGTCTACTCGCGACGTGATCCGCGACGTCGTCGTGGAGGCCATCGGAGAGGCGCTCGAGCAAGTCGTTCTTCCGAGGCTCGACACGTTGGAAACCGACATGGCCGAGCTCAAGACCGATGTCGGCGTTCTCAAGACGGACATGGTCTCGGTCAAGGGAAAGCTGTCCGACATGGTCACCGTGGATTACATGGAAAATCGGCTGTTCGCGCAGAAGGGCGAGCTCGCCAACTCGGGAATCAGGGCGTCCCAGCAGGTAAAGACGCTTGCCACGGAGCTTCACCGGAACAACGTCATTTCCTCCGACCAGTTCGTCCTCGTGACGGCCGGCTAACAAGGCCAGGGTCATTCGCCCCTGGCTTTTGATTTCCTGGCGCATTTGGTATGATTGTGACGAAATTGATCCTCAGATAACCGTTGTTTTCCTATGGCAATCGAATCGAAGATGCACCGGCCGGTCGGGCCGAAGAAGGAAACCCCGTGGCTGGTGATCGCACTCGTCGCGATCGTTGTCACCGCGTCGGCATTCGCCTGGTGGTGGTTCCGCATAAGGATCGTCACTCCGATTGGCACGTCGGGCCTGCCCTCCGAAGCCGTAGCGAACGAGGGAGCCTATCAGGCCGTCTTTCTCGACAACGGACAGGTGTACTTCGGAAAGCTGGAGACGAGGAAGGACGGGTTTTACCGCCTGACGAGCGTGTATTACATGCAGCTGCAGGGAAACACGCAGGCCGCGGCGGACTCGGTGCTCGTGAAGCTTGGGAGCGAGGTGCACGGGCCGGCGGACTTCATGGACGTCAACCCGGCGCACATCCTGTTCACGGAGGATCTCACCGGCGACTCGAAGGTGGCGAAGGCGATCGCGGACTATGTCTCCAAGCAGCAGGCGAAACCATAATCATCCTATGATCAACTCGAACAAGATTTTCTCCGGCGTCACGCGGTGGTCGATCTGGCTCTCGTTCCTTCTCGTGCCGCTGTTCTTCCTCCCGTGGACGAACACCGTCCTTGAGACGGGGAAGCAGCTGCTTCTCGTGATTCTGGCCCTGCTCGGCCTGATGAGCTGGCTCGGGAACATGGTCGTCTCGAAGAAGCTGTCGTTCCGGACCGGGTGGATCAACGCGCTCCCCGCGGCGTTCCTGGGAGCGACGCTCGCCGCCTCGGTCTTCTCGCTTGCGGGCTACCAGACCTGGGTCGGCGACGCAGGCCAGGAGTACGCCAGCTTCCTGACCGCCGCCATGCTCGCGATGCAGTTCTACGTCCTTGTCAACGCCGGCGAAACGAAGGTTCAGCGCGGCGCGCTCCTCGCGACGCTCCTCGCGAGCGCGCTCGCCGGGATCGTCGGCATGCTGGCGACGTTCAGCCTGGCGTTCCTTCCGTTCGACTTCGCAAAGTCCGTCGGCTTCAACACGGTCGGTCCGACCGTCCTGTTCGGCACGTACCTCGTGACCGTCATGACGATGGGATTCGCCGCATGGCTCGTCTCCTCGAAGTCGAGGGACTCCGTGATCCCGTCCGGATCGCCGGTGGGAATCCTGATGCGCGTCCTCATCGTCATTACCTCGCTTGCCGCGGTCGTCACGGCGGCCACGGTCGATTTCTGGGCGCTGTGGGTGCTGGTGATCTTCGGCGTTCTCCTGCTCGCCGTATTCGCGTTCCTCCAGCCGCAGACCTTCCCGGACCAGCGCAAGTTCGCGGTTCCGCTGTTCGTTCTTTTGGTTGCCGTTCTTCTGCTGTTCGTCCGGACGCCGTTCGCCGTGAACCTCCCGGTGTCCGTGTCGCCGTCGTATGCCGCCTCGTGGGGGATCGCTCATTCCACGCTGAAGGAGGGATGGCGGCAGCTGGCCGTCGGATCGGGCCCGGGGACGTTCGCGTTCGACTACGCGAAGTACCGCCCGGCGGACGTGAACGCCACGGCGTTCTGGGACACCCGGCTCGACCGCGCCAAGTCCGACCTGCTCACGCGCCTCGCCACCACCGGCGTCGCCGGGTCGCTCGCCTGGCTCGCGCTGATGCTTTCGGTCGCCTTCCTCTCGCTCTCGCGCCTGCTTCGCCCCGACCGGGATTCCGAGGGATGGGCCGTGACGTACGTCCTGTTTTCCGGGTTTATGACGCTGTTGCTCGGACACCTGCTGTACGGGTCCGACATGACCCTGGCCTTCCTGCTCTGGGGACTCGGCGGCCTCCTCGTCGCGCAGTCCCTGCGCGGGTCGATGGAGACGGACTTCGCCAAGTCGCCGCGCATGGGCCTCGGGTTCTCGTTCCTGTTCGTCGTCGCCACCGTGGGCGTGCTCGCCACGCTGTTCGTGACGGGCGGCCGCCTTGCCGCCGAGGCCGCGTTCGTGCGCGCCGTGCGGCTCGACCAGGCGAGCGCGCCGGTCGAGAAGATCGTCGCGCAGCTCGGGACGGCGGTGCGGTACAACTCGCTTTCCGACATCTACTATCGAAACCTTTCCTCCGCGCTCCTCACCCAGGCCCGCCGCACCATCGCGAAGGCGAAGGGGACGGACCTGACCGCGGACCAGAAGGCGGCGGTGACGAACGAGGTTGCCATGGCCGTGAACGCCGCGAAGGCCGCCACGGACTCGGAGCCGAACAACGTGGACAACTGGGTGGTGCGCGGGTCCATCTATCGCGACGTGATGAGCTTCGTCTCGAACGCGGAGGATTTCGCCGCGGCCACCTTCCAGCAGGCCGCCGTCCTCGAGCCGGGTAACCCGTCGCACCAGGTGAACCTGGGCCGCGTGTACCTGGCCGTCGCCGAGCGCGCCACGCAGATGAAGGCCGCGGAGAACGCGGAGCTCGCCGCCACGGCCGCCAAGTCAGAGACGGACAACCTCGCCCTCGCGGAGCAGGCGCTCCTGAAGGCGATCCAGCTTAAGCCCGACTACGCCCTGGCGCATTACTACCTGGCCGCCGCCTACGAGCGCCAGGGCCGCCTCGCCGACGCGGCCTCGCGCCTTGCCGCGCTGCGCCAGGTCAGCCCGAGCGACGTCGGCCTCGGCTTCCAGCTCTCGATGCTGTACGTGCGCATGCAGAAGCTCGATCTCGCCCAGGCCGAGCTGGAGCGCATCGTGGCGCTGTCGCCCGACTACTCGAACGCGCTCTGGTACCTCGGAGCCCTGTACGAGAAGAACGGAGACACGCAGAAGGCGATTGCCGCGATCCGCCATGTCAACGACCTGAACCCGAACAACGCCGCCGTGGCCAAGCGCCTCGACGAGCTGGTCAACGGCAAGTCCGACGCGACGATCCCGGCTCCCGTCGATGAAGGCGTCGACGGCGCGACGGACGCGACGACGTCGGACGGATTGCCATCCGAAGCCGTAGCGAAGGATGGAGTCGTCCAGCAGGACACGGGAGCGACGCCGTAAAAACAACGGCCGGCCTGAGACGCTCAGGCCGGCTTTTTCGTCTGTCGTTCCATGACCTCTCGCTCTGCCTGGACGATCGTCTTGCCGGGGAAGGCGAGGCGGATCTCGCTCGGAGGCATTTCCGTTCGGACCGTCGCGACAATTTCGTGCGCGGACGTCTCGTAGATGAGCGCGACCGTCTTCGCGTCCGGCGTCGAGGCGATCAGTTCCTCGATGACGTCCGGCAGGTCGGCCTCCTCGGCGCCGGCATGGAGAAAGTCCTGCTGGGAGAGGAGCGTCCAGACGAACGAGGAGGCGACGTCGACCTTGAGCCGGGCGAGCGCCCGGCCCCAGAGCCGGAGCGTCGGGACGGAGCGCGTGCGGTACAGGTTGTGCACGATCGCCTCGCGTCGCGCGCCCTTCGCCACGAGCTTGCTCGCGGTCTGCAGCGTCTTCGGCGAGACGTTCTTCGTCTTGAAGCTCTTCGTCTTCGAAATCATTCCCGTGAGAAGCGCGGTGACGACCTCCTCGTCGAGCAGTCCCGGCTCGATCGCCTCGACGAGGTCGTGGACCACCTCGCTCACGGAGACCGCGGTGAGGTCGACGACGTTGAGCTGGCCGAAATGCTCGTTCTCGGCGCGATGGTCGATGTTGATGATCGGCGTTCGGTAGAAGAAGTCCGGATGGTCGGAGTACAGGTGCGCGCAGCTCTCGAGGTCGGCGGCGCCGAGGCAGACGATGAGGTCGTAGCGGTAGCCGGTCGAGGACACGTTCAAATCCTTCGCGTCCCAGAATCCCTTCTTCGGCGACAGGTGGATGACCAGCTTGTCGTCCTTCATCTCGTAGGTCAGCTCGTCGACCTTGGTTCGCGACGCGTCGATCTCGATGACGAACCGGCGGAGGTTCTCGAGGGCGGGGGACACCTTCTCGTGGCCGGGGAGAAAATGAAGGTTCTTCGGGGCCGTGCCGTCGGCCGCCACGATGTCCGCCTTCTTGTCGAGCTTCTCGAGCACGCGCGCGAGGCCGATGGCGGAGGCATACCCGTCCGCCCCCGCCTGACGGGGAACGCAAATAAGCGGCCGACTCGACCGCTTGATCGCCTCCAAAATCTGTTGCGTTTCCCCAAGAGCCATGCGTTTGTTCCGAAATCCCGCGAAATACTACCAACGCTCGGTGTTGGCAGTACCAACACCGAGCGTTGGTAGTTAAATGTGTCAGTAGTCCTCAACAAGCATGGGAAGAGCCTATATTACTTGGGGTTTGTGGGTGCGTCAAGGGTATGTGTACGCCATTTAGTGGCGGAATCGTCGAGTTTCCCGTATGATTGGCCGTATTATGGCGAAACCTGAAATCCCCAAGGCGTACGAGGCATCGAACTACGAGGACGGCATCTATGCCGCCTGGGAGGCGAGCGGCCTCTTCAACCCCGACAATCTGCCCGGCGACCGCCCCGAGGCGTTCTCCATCGTGCTTCCCCCTCCGAACGTGACCGGTACCCTGCACATGGGACACGCGGTGATGCTTGCGATCGAAGACATCATGGTGCGCTTTGCAAGGATGCGTGGCAAGAAGACCCTGTGGATACCGGGGACCGATCACGCCGCGATCGCCACGTCCACGAAGGTGGAGAACATTCTGTTCAAGACGGAGGGGAAGACGCGACACGACGTCGGTCGCGAGGAATTTTTGCACCGCGTAGAGAGGTTCGCGCA
>JAHFIS010000104.1 GCA_023246275.1 Candidatus Uhrbacteria bacterium | reverse complement strand
AAGTGTATACTTATCGCGTTATTCCTTATCGTTCTTACCATCGACTGATATGGCAGAATTCGACCAAGAGTTCGTAGAGTTCATTACCCGCGCCATCGTAAACCATCCGGACGACGTCACAACGGACCGCATTATCGACGAGCGCGGCGTTCTCCTTACCCTCCACGTGAATCCGGAGGACATGGGATACGTCATCGGCCGCCAGGGACAGACCGCCCGCGCCATCCGCACGCTCCTGAAGATCGTCGGCGCCAAGGCCAATGCCCGCGTCAACTTGAAAATCTACGAGCCGGAAGGTTCCCGCCGCGCGCGCAACCCGGAAGAGATCGCCGCAATGAACGGCACGGACGCGGTGATCTCCGTTGATAACCTCGACATCTAAACTAATTTCGGAACGCCCTGCGCGTTCCGTTTTTTTATGAAGCACGTTCTCTCCGCGTCCCAGTTCTCACGCGAGAAAATCCTCTCCTTGTTCGCGACCGCAGACCGGCTTAAGCGAGAACGGAAGGATCATGGCGTCCTCGACTATCTCCGCGGCAAGCTCGTCTATCTCCTCTTTTACGAGCCGAGCACGCGCACGCGCACCAGCTTCGGGCTCGCGGCGCGCTATCTCGGAGGTCGAACGGACTTCACCGAGGCGGCAGGGATCTTCTCTTCCGCCGCGAAGGGCGAGACGCTCGAGGACACGATCCGCGTGCTCCAATCGTACGAGATCGACGCGATCGTGATCCGCCACAAGGAGCGCGGCGCGGCCGAGGCGGCGGCGCGCGTCGCGGGAATCCCGATCATCAACGCGGGCGACGGCGACGGCGAACACCCGACGCAGGCGCTGCTCGACCTCTATACGATTGTCTCTAACGTCCGACGCGACGAAATCGTCGTCGCGATGGGCGGCGACCTGAAGCACGGCCGCACCGTCCGCTCGCTCTGCCGCCTCATCATCAAATACGCCGCGGATGACGCCAAGTTCTGTCTCGTCTTTTGCTCTCCGCCCGAGCTCGCCATGCGCGACGACGTCCTCGACGAGCTCCGCGCCGCCGGCATCCCCTTCTCCGTCACCGACAATCTCTCCGAGACGCTCCCCGCCTGCGATGTCTTCTACCAGACCCGCGTCCAGCGCGAGCGCTTCGCCAACGCCCTCCTCGGCGACGCCGCCTTCCTCGATGTCCAGACGCGATTCGCGCTGAACGCCGCGAACGTCGCAACGATGAAGCCCGACGCGATCATCCTTCACCCGCTCCCCCGCGTCGGAGAAATCTCCCCGGACGTCGACGCGGACCCGCGGGCCAAGTATTTCCCCGAGCAGACTCGCAACGGACTCTACGTCCGCATGGCATTGCTTCTCACGATTTTGCGACCAGACGCGGTTTGAACGAGGAAACGTAAAAGACCCGGTGCTTTCGCATCGAGTCTTTTGGTGCCTAGGGTCAGAATTGAACTGACGACACGTGGATTTTCAGTCCACTGCTCTACCACTGAGCTACCCAGGCGCTGGGTGGTGGGCGTGCCAAGAATCGAACTTGGGACCTCGACATTATCAGTGTCGCGCTCTAACCATCTGAGCTACACGCCCGCTTTGATTTCTCTTGCCGTGCCGATAGTCTAATGAAAACTGACGGAACGGTCAAGAACGATCCTGCGAGCTTCGTTCCTCGGCCTAAAACGCCAGCTTGATTGCCATCGGTTCCGGAGGGGGGAGCAGGGCAAGCTTGTCCGCGACGAGGCGATACGGGGTTATTCTCGGATCGTCCGGGAGCGGCGGGCCGTGGTTTTCGGCGTAATCGATGTATCCAAGGACATTCGTCAGATAGTCGATTGCCGCGCGTCCTACCGTTTCGACGATCCGCGTTCCGGCCTCGTCGAGCGCGCGCTGCATCGGCTTGCCCTTGGCGAACGCCAGCGCGGAACTCACGAATTCCGCCGGAACGGACAGGCCCGAGAACTTCACCGTCTCCCCCGTGACCGGCGACGTGTACGACAGCCGTCCGCGGAACAGGTCGTCGACGAACGCGGGGTTCCGGAGCGCCAGGCCCGTCTTGACGTGCGCCTCCTCGTGGTCCCTCAGCGTCTCGCCGATCCCATATCTGTTCTTTGAATCCTTCGGCACGTTGTAGACGATGGTCACGTCCTTCGGGAAAAGGACGATGACGCGCTCGATGCGGATGCGAACGATGTCGTCCGTCGCCTTGCAGCTGACCTTGACCTCCGTCTCGTACTCCAAAAATTCCACGGACCCGTGGTACTCGCGTCCGCCGCCGCCGGTCCTCGACCGGTCGACGACGCTTACCTTCCCTCCCGGACACGAAACCTCGATGCGATGTCCTCTCATCGTATCGCGGTACCGGTCGCGCACGATGCGGTTCTCAAACGAAAGGGTTCCGCGCTCCGATTCCGGGGCCGGTTTCTTGTAGTCCGGATTGCCGGAAACCGACCCGAGGAACGTGTCGAATTTCTGCATCTGTTCGAGCCACCACTCCGCCATAAAAAAACTCTCATCGTTTCGAATGCATCCATTGTACACCATCGGCGGGACGAGACCGAACATTTCTGCTATTCTGAAGTGGTAAACAATCCCTCCCTATGCGCATCGCAAACATTCTCGTCCTTGGACTCCTGCTCGCCAGCATCTTCCCGACGCCCACGCTCGCCGCCGTGTCCGACCAGTATGCGGACGTCACGGTCGGCTCCCCGGCCTCCGTCTATCAGCCGCAAAACGCGGTGGGTGCGCCAGATGGATCATACGCGGATTTCCAGGACGCGCTCGCGTCGGTCACGCTCGACATGGGACAAGACGAGGAAGGGCTTGGCGACCTCACGCTGACGTACAAGATCCTTCAGTACGGCGCAGCCTATCGCGTCGAGCTGATGGACGCGGATTCGAACGTCCTTCAGAGCACGTCGGGGACGTTTGCTGTTTATTCGACTGAGACGACCGTCCCTTATTCCGGAACGACGTCCTATCGGTACGTTCGCGTCACCTGCATCGAGAACGAGCTCTGGAGCCTGGACGCAATCGCCGCGGCCAACGTCGCCGAGCCCGTCGCGGTCCCGGAATCAGCCGCCCCTTCGACAGACTCAGGATCTTCGGGCGATGCATCGACCATCGAAGCCTCGACCCCGCAGCGCGGGATGCTCGTGAAGCTCGTGGACGACGGCGATCCGGCCACCACCGTCGACGAGGCGGTCTACGTGGTCGATGACAACAACATGCGCCATGCCTTTCCCTCCGAGACCGTGTTCAAGACCTGGTATCAGAACTTCGACGATATCGCCTACATCGACGCGGCGAACCTCGCGTCCTACGCGCTCGGCAAGAACGTGACGGTGCGGCCGGGAACCTGGCTCGTGAAGATTACGACGGACCCGAAGGTCTACGCGGTCGAGCCGGGCGGAGTGCTCCGATGGATCACGACCGAGGGAATCGCGCGGGCGCTCTACGGCGCCGACTGGGCCAAGCGCGTCATCGACGTCCCGGACACGTTCTGGAGCAATTACGTCGTCGGCGACGGGATCACGACCGAGGTACCGCCCGCGGGATCGGTCAGATCGATCTCGAGCGGCGCGGTCGTTTACCTAGACGAGACGAAGGACTACACGCTCCCCGGAGACACGCTGAGCTACATGCGGTTCGTGAGCAAGTTCTTCCTGACGATCAACGACACCGAAAAGGAACACTTCGCGGAGGGAGGAGATTTACAGATGGATCCGAACGTCGCGTTTCCGTACTAGATCGTC
>JAHFIS010000103.1 GCA_023246275.1 Candidatus Uhrbacteria bacterium | reverse complement strand
TCCTTCTCGATGCTCGTCCTGACGCGAAGATCATCACCGTCGCGTGTCCGTGCATCACGGTCGAACAGGAGGCAATCATAAGGCGCGGCGTGCGGGTCGGAAAGATCGCCGCGGCCGCCTGGTGCGATTGCGGCGGTTCGCTCATGACCCGCGACATCCAGTGGGCGATCACAAAAAACTGGAAGCCCGCCGACGCGGACATCCAGCTCTCTCCTTTTTCGACGGATCCGTCCGTCGACCTCGGCGCCTAACTCAGGCGTCCTTTTTTTTGCGCAATTCCTCCATCAGCCGGAGATAGAATCGGAGGTTATGGATCGTCGCCAGCCGCATTGCCAACATCTCGCCGACCGAGAACAGATGCCGCAGGTATGCCCGGGAGACGGTCTTGCACGTCGAGCAGTCGCACCACGCGTCCACCGGCGACTCGTCGAACGCACTGGCCTCGCCCGTCACGTTGAGCTTCTTGTAGAAGTCTGTCGGCCGCTTCGAGAAGTCGATCGTCGTCGGATCCTGGGCCCAGGTGAACAAGGTTCCGTGCCGCGCGTTTCGCGTCGGGATCACGCAGTCGAACATGTCCACGCCGAGCGAGACGTAGTGCACGATTTCCTCCGGCATTCCACCGCCCATGAAATAGCGCGGCTTGTCCGCCGGCATCTTGTCGCAGATGAACTCCGCGATCCGGTACGCGTCCTCGCGCTTCTCCCCGACGGACAGCCCGCCGATCGCGTACCCGTCGAACCCGATGTCGACGAGCCCCTCGACGGACTTCTGACGAAGGTCCTCGTGCGTCCCGCCCTGGACGATGCCGAACAGGTTCTGTCCCGGCGGCAGCGCATCCTTGCACCGCCTCGCCCATCGAAGAGACAGCTCCATCGCCTGCTCGTACCTCTCCCGCGTCGAGTCGCCGGCGGCCACGTCGTCGAACTGCATCACGATGTCGGACCCGATCGCCGCCTGCATCCGCATTGACACTTCCGGCGTGAGATGAATTCGCTTCCCGTCGATGTGCGACTGGAACGTCACGCCCTCCTCGGTCGTTTTGTTCATCTTCGACAAACTAAACACCTGGTACCCGCCCGAGTCCGTGATGATCGGCTTGTTCCATCCCATCAGATGATGGAGACCTCCGAGTTTCTCCATCCCTTCCAACCCGGGACGCAACAGCAAATGATACGTGTTCGACAAAACGATCGACGCCCCAAGCGCCTCGACGTCCGCCGACGAAAGCGTCTTCACCGCGCCCTTGGTCGCGATCGGCATGAAGCAGGGCGTCTCGACGATTCCATGAGGAAGGGTCAGGCGTCCGCGGCGGGATTTTCCGTTGGTTGAGAGGAGTTCGAACACAAGCATTAATTGCATTATCTCGACGACAAACCGTATCCGATCAGGAAATTCACAATGAGCGTCAAAAACAATCCGATCGCGATCGCATCGCCGTCCATCGGATCGACGAACAGGGTGGCTCCCCATTTCAGGGAAGGTCGTTTCAAACGAACGACGAGCATGTAGACGGGGATCAGGATCGGCAGGGCGAGTATCCACTGGGACTTCATATTCCAAGCGAAAAGAAACCGACCGTACTGGCTAGAAACACCAAACCCGAGAATGTCAACGATTAGCAGGATCTTTCCCCACCAACTGAATGCTGCCCCTTTGAACGATCGTGACATACAAATCGGTTAGTTCTTTAGATCCAGTTCCTCCAGCATCTTCCTCTGCTCCCGCGACAGCTTCGTCGGCGTCACGACCTGGACGATGAACACGTGGTCGCCGCGGCCGTTGCCTGTCGGGACGCCCTTTCCTCGAACGCGGATCTCGGTGCCCGACTGAGTGCCCGGCTCGATCTCGAGCTTCCACTTTCCGTCGATGATTTCCGTGTCCACGGTCGCCCCAAGCGCGGCCTGCGTAAAGCCGAGGTTGAGCGACGAGTAGATCGTCGACCCTTCGCGCTCGAAGCGGGTGTCGTTCTTCACGTGGAGGCGGACGAACAGGTCGCCGCTCTGGCCGCCGCGGATCGCCTCGCCGCCGCCGCGGACGCGGAGCGTGTTGCCGTTCTCCACCCCGGACGGGATATGGACCGTGAGCGTCTTTTTTCCGCGGACGATTCCGTCGCCGTGGCATGCCTTGCAGTTCGTCGACGGAACCTTTCCCTCGCCGCGACACGCGCCGCACGCCACCTTGGACTGGAACGTCCCGAGGATCGTGCGCTGCTGGACCACTTTCACGCCCTTTCCGCCGCAGTCGTCGCAATCCTCCATCTTCGTTCCAGGCTCCGCGCCCTTGCCGTGGCACTTCTCGCACGAGTCGAACTTGGACAGGTGCAATTCCCTGTCGACGCCAAAGATCGAGTCCTTGAACGTGAGCTCGGCGTCCACCTGGATATCGCTCCCCCTCGGCGCGGCATGCCGTCCGCCTCCGCCGCCGAACATGCTCCCGAACATCTCGCCCAGGTCTTCGAACCCGCCGCCGCCCTGGAAACCCGAAAAATCGAAGCCGCCAAACCCCTGGCCGCCGCCGAATCCCTGTCCCCCGCCCGGGCTCCCGTCGAACGCCGCCGACCCAAATTGGTCGTACTTCTTGCGTTTCTCCGCGTCTCCAACCACCTGGTATGCCTCGTTGATCTCCTTGAACTTCGCCTCGTCCCCCGTCGGCTTGTCGGGATGGTACTGGTGCGCCAGCTTCCGGAACGCAGCCTTAATCTCATCCTGCGACGCGGACTTTGAGACGCCGAGCAATTTGTAAAAGTCTTTGGCCATAGTGGTTAGTGATGCCCCCCGCCGCGCGTAATCGACAGCATCAGGAGCTCGAACAGCAAACCCGCGAACAGGACGACGATGATGACCGTGGCCAGGTGCCACTGCGCGATTCCGTACAGCGAGTGGACGGACTTCGAACACGAAGACGGGGGCGGGATCATCCCGCCCTCCGTGTTCACGCACCCTTCCTGAGATTCCGCGAACGCGACGATCTGCTCGTCAAACGACCGCGCCACGTGCGTCTGTGTCATACTTATTTCTCTTCGGCCTTCGCGTCGATCGGCTCGTCGGTCTTTGCCTCGGTCGCGGGCTCGTCCTTCTTCTCATACATCTTCGCCCCCACCTTCTGCGCCGCGTCCGACAGCGTGTCCGCGGCCTTCTTGATGGCCTCGTGGTCGTCGCCGTCCTTCACGGCCTTGAGCGCCGCGATTTTCTCCTCGACGTCCTTCTTCTCGTCGTCCGAGACTTTGTCTCCCGCATCCTTGAGCATCTTCTCGGCGGTATAGATCATCGTGTCCGCGAGGTTGCGGTGCTCGATCATTTCCTTCTTCTTCTTGTCCTCGTCGGCATGCTCCTCGGCGTCGCGCTTCATGCGCTCGATCTCGTCCTTCGACAGGCCGGTCGACGCGGTGATGGTGATCTGCTGGCTCTTGCCCGTTCCCTTGTCGGTGGCGGACACGTTCAGGATGCCGTTCGCGTCGATGTCGAACGTCACCTCCACCTGCGGCACGCCGCGCGGCGCCATCGGGATTCCGGAGAGGGTGAAGTGTCCGAGCGGCTTGTTGTCCGCGGCCATCTCGCGCTCGCCCTGAAGCACGACGATCTCGACGGAAGACTGGTTGTCCGCGGCCGTCGAGAAGGTCATCGCCTTGCTCGTCGGGATGGTCGTGTTGCGCTCGATGAGCTTCGTGAACACGCCGCCCATCGTCTCGATGCCGAGCGACAGCGGGGTCACGTCGAGCAGGAGCACGTCCTTCACCTCGCCCTTCAGCACGCCGCCCTGCACGGCCGCGCCAAC
>JAHFIS010000102.1 GCA_023246275.1 Candidatus Uhrbacteria bacterium | reverse complement strand
GAATGATACTATTCCCGCCAATCCTATGGTTGTCCTCACAGACCCAAATCCCGAATTGCGCGTCCGATCGGTCGAGGTTTCCTCGTCCGACGTCTCTTCGGATCGCCTGAGAAAAATGATCGCCGAACTGAAGAAAACGATGAAGGAGGAAAACGGCTGCGGGATCGCCGCGCCGCAGGTGGGAATCCACGAGCGCGTGATCATCGTCGACGACGGATCCGGCCCGAAGGCATACATCAATCCGGAAATCGTCTCAAAGTCGTTCGCGACGTTCCTGTTCGAGGAGGGCTGCCTTTCCGTCCCTGGGGTCTGGGGAATGGTGAAGCGCCACAAGTCCGTGAAGGTGTCGGCGATCGGCGAGGATGGCAATCCCGTGAAGATTTCAGGGAAAGGGCTTCTGTCCGTCATCTTCCAGCATGAGATCGACCACCTCGACGGCATCCTGTTCATCGACACCGTCCAGAAGATCACCCGCATGCCGAATAACTCTATCCTATGATCCGCATTGCGTTCTTTGGAACCCCCGCGTTTTCCGTCCCATTCCTAACGGCCCTTGTCGACGACCCCGCATTCGAGGTCGTCGCTGTCATTTCGCAGCCCGACCGCCCGCAGGGACGCAAACATGAGATTTCCCCGACCCCGGTCAAGTCCGTCGCGCTCGATCGTCAGATTCCCGTTCTCCAGCTGCCGACCCTTCGCGACGAGTCCGCCGCCGCGGCCCTGCTTGCGCTCAACGCGGATTTCTTCGTCGTCGTCGCCTATGGGAAGATTATCCCGCAGACGGTCCTCGACATCCCGCGGCTCGGGTGCGTCAACGTCCATCCTTCCCTCCTGCCGAAGTACCGCGGGCCGTCGCCGATGAGCTGGGCGATCGCGGAGGGCGACGCGACGACCGGAGTGACGATCATGCTGCTCGACGCGGGGATGGACACCGGTCCGATCCTGTCGCAAGCAAACATCGGTCTGGACTCGGACGAGACGATGGAAACGCTGATGGCCAAGGCGCACGAACAGGGAGTTCCGCTCCTCGTCGATACGCTCAAGCGATTCGCGAACGGCGAGATCGTCCCGGTCCCGCAAACCAACGAGGCGGCAACCATGACTCGACTGCTCGACCGTGACGACGGGCGCGTCGACTGGACCCTTCCGATGGCGACGATCGATCGTCGACTCCGAGCCTACCAGCCCTGGCCAGGACTCTGGACCGTGTGGACCCGCAACGGCGTCGAAACGCGCATCAAGATCCATTCCCTTCAGCCGTCCGACTTCCGCGCCGATCTTCCCCCGGGAACCGTCTTAACGAAAAACAGCCGACTGTTCGTCGACTGTTCGGACGGAACGATCGAGATCCTCGAGCTACAGCCGGAAGGAAAGCCCAGGATGACCGCGGAGGCATTTCTGCTTGGTTACTCCGACGTGAACGGCGCCAGGCTCGGCTGAAGTGCCGCGACCGTCGAGACCGCATCCGTCACCGAAACCTTCTGCGCCGCCGCGGGAGGTTTTTGGTTGAGGAACGGGACGACGAACAGGAGCAGTCCGAGGCCGAGCGGATGGTTCAGATACGGCGACGTCGTGTGCGTCGCAAAGAGCATCGCAAGGCAGGAGATGAGCGCGACGGCAACCCACGACTGGCTCGTCCTCAGGGTCGGCCACAATCCCCTCACGAGGCATACGAACAGGAACGCGAACGCCAGCGGACCGAGCAACCCCATCTTGAGCCACAATTCCAGCCATCCCCATTCGAGCGAATATGTCGTCCAGGTCCCGTCGGGATGGATCGCCCTGGCGCGCGGATCGTCGGTCTTGAAGGTGATCTCCTGACCGAATCCGCTGCCGAGCGCGACATGCTCCCCGATCTGCGCCATCAGCGGCGGAAGCAGGTTCCACCGGCTGGAGATGGCCACGTCCGAGATGTCCGTCGTTCGGTCCGACACGAGCCCGGTCAGGTCGCTGACGCGGCCGACGCGGTACGGGAGCGGAAACAGAACGATCCCGACGAGCAGGACACACGCGCCAATCGTCGCGATGACCGTCGACGCGACCGCCTTCCCCGCGACCTTCGTCCCGGGCCATCCGTCGACGACCTTCAGGACGAGGAACGCGAACGCGCCGACGACGATTCCGAGCCAGAAGCTGCGCGACAGGCTGATGA
This sequence comes from Candidatus Uhrbacteria bacterium, assembly GCA_023246275.1. Taxonomy (GTDB): domain Bacteria; phylum Patescibacteriota; class Patescibacteriia; order UBA9934; family GWF2-40-263; genus YC12-FULL-57-11. Next base: position 1,670 of record JAHFIS010000102.1, on the reverse strand, counting down.
TCACGACCGCGGCGACTCCGACGAGAAGGAGGGTTACGACGCGATAGACGCGCTTCGGAACGTCTCGGAGAAACAGGAACGGAACGAGGAAGAACGCGAACGCGATCACGGAGAACTGCGCCTGGAGGAACACGCGGAAGATGTTCCCGGCCATCTTGGTCAGTTCGCCGGTGCGCGTGTCGCGGATGAACTGGTACGTGGCTCCGAGCATCCATTCCGGGAAGTGCGTAAAGACGTAGAGGAGGCCGAGCGTGACGATCGAAACCCAAGCGGCCGACGCGGCGAGCACCTGCAGTAGGAGTCGCTTCTTCGTCGCGTCCCAGTCGACGGACAGGACTGGGAAGAGATATCCAAGATACAGATACGCGTTCCCATCCTTGAACGCCACGACCGGGTTGTGGAGGAGAAAGCCGATGACGAAGCCGACCGCCACGGCGACGAACAGCGGGACGAACGGGGCCAGGCGCGGATCGCGCGGGGAGAAACGAACGCGCTTCGTCGCGATCGACAGCGCCCACGCGGCCATGACGGCGACGAAGACGGCCATTCGGGACGAGAAGGAGAATCCATGGATGTCGTATGCGATCAAATGGCCGTGCGAGTTGGCGAACAGCTCGGCGAACGCGATCAGGAGGCCGAGGTCAAGGCGCTTCCAGGTCATCGTAAAGATCGCGGCCATCGAGACGGCAAGCGCGACGGCGGAGGCGATCGGAAACGGGAAGACGGCAATCGAAATTGCGAAGACTCCCGCGAGAAAACCAAGCGTTGTCCAGAATGGCTTTCCAAAGAATTGGTCGAACATAGCTAGGAGGGTTTGATGATGGACGCGACGATCGAGAGGACGAGAAAAATCGGATCGAGAACGACGAACAGAAGCCAGGCCACGATTCCACAGTGCTTCCTCATGTAACGCCGAAGGCTGCGCCGGACCATTCCCTGCTTCTTCCACGTTCCGACGCGACTGAACGATCCGCCCTTGCGATGGAGCATGGAGACATCGGCATAATAGCGGACCTTCCATCCCGCGTCGACCGTTCTCCGGCAATAGTCGACCTCCTCATACCAAAGGAAAAAACCGTCGTCCATCAGGCCAATTTTGTCGATTACGTCGCGACGAACGCAGAAGAACGCGCCCATCACCTGGTCCACGTCCTGCGTCCGCCGGTAGTCGAAGTCCTTCATCAGGTATCGTCGAATCGGGGGGAGGTTCGGGATGACGTGCGGAAGCTTCGAAAGCAGAAGGAGCTGATCGACCGGGGTTGGGAAGCGCCAGACGCAATCCTGCTGGGAACCGTCGAGATTCTTCAGGGAGATGCCGCCGATCCCCACGTCCGCGTCGCGTCGCATGCGCTCCTCAATTTCCGTAATCGCGTCCGACGTGAAAATCGTATCGGGATTCAGAAGGATCGCAAACTCGCCGGTCGACTGACGGATCGCCAGGTTGCACCCGCCCGCAAACCCGAGATTCCGCTCGCTCGTTACGAATCGAACGCGCGGGTATTTCCGTTGCAAATCTGACGGATCCGACCCGTCGCCATTGATCACGACGAAGATTTCCAGGTCGTCGCGGTCAACGGACGCGAAAAGGGACGCGAGCATCGTCTCGACGTAATCGAGGGATTTGTAGGAGACGGTGACGATCGAGATCATAATCCGTGCTTGTTCGCGAT
>JAHFIS010000101.1 GCA_023246275.1 Candidatus Uhrbacteria bacterium | reverse complement strand
TCCGATGAGTTCTCGTAGGGCTCGTAACCCTTTGTTTCTTCGCTCATATTATTTCTGACACAAGCATTCCGAAAGACACTGACCGCACCGCTTGCACGCCTGCTCGGTTATCATCCCGCAGACGGCACACACGATGGCGTCTTCTACCTTCGTATTGCAGCTTGGGCACGTTTTTAACATACGCAGATTGTTCGTTTGGTTAGATTGTAACATAGTATCAACGATGAATAAAAACTGGCATCTGCCAGTTTTTTCCAAATCCGCTTCGATTCGAAGATCAGGTCACGTTCATCCCAACCCCTCCCTCATGCGATTCCCAAAAACGATCGAACGTTCTCTTTACCTCGGCCTTCGCAACCTTTCCAGCTTTTTTTAACGCCTCTCGATAGCCGTCCAGGCTTGCGTTTACAGGAATGGAAGAGTCGATCTTCCGATCCTCCTCAAGAACGGCCATCGCGAAGTCGGCGATGATCCTTGCGATCTTGCGATTCAGTGCCTTCGCCTCGATGATGTCGCCGAACTCGCTCCGGATCGCGCTCAGAAGTTCGGCGAACGCCTCATTGCGAATATTCTCATGTCCGATCTCGACGCGCTCGGTCCGCTCGGGATATCGGATCCGCAGCGGGGCGGCTCCGGGCTTCCGACCAAGAATGACGCCAGGTTCGACGGGCAACTTCGGTCCGTCGTGGAAATATGCGGCGGAACGTTCGGTGGGCATAGGATGGGTTGGGTTGGCTTAGAACGAGAGCTTCGACTTTTCGATCGGGCGCGACTCGATGCGTGGAAACGCCTCGCCGCGAAGCTGGGCCGCATAATTCGTGACGGCAATCCCGAGCCCTGTCGCGTCGGCGTTGTCCTTGATGTACAGAGTGATGTGCGACGCGGGCTTTCCAAGGTCGATGCCGAGCTCGGCTCGCATCTTGTCGTAAAGAGCGGCCATTCCCGGCATCCGGACGTCCATCGCCACGGTCGCCTGAGACTCGAACCGCGCGCGACCCTCGCCGGAGCGAATCGCGGCGGGATCGTAGTCGATGTTCGTGATCACCTTCGCGGACTCCGGATCGATCTCGAAAGAGAAGTCCGTTTCCGACAGCAGCCGATCGAAGGCAACCGCGACCCCGGTCCCATGCTCGCCCGCGATGGCCGTCCGAATTGCGTCCACCGCGCCGAATCCGGCAACGGTCACGTGGAATTCCTTCTTGCGGTTGAATTCTCCCTCCGGCAGCGAAAGCTTGGTCCGCATGTTCATCACGCGCTCAATCGCCGCGGTCACAGGGAGGATATACGTATAATCCTTCGCCCCACCGTCGCGAATCAGTCCTCGCGGGGCGGGAGGGACCTCGACGCGAAGCGACGAGGTCCCATCACGGGAGTCGTCGACGAATTCGGAGAGATCGAATGGCTGGGATTCGGTCATACAAGCTCGTCACGAACAATCGTTAGAAATGTCTGGTGATTCGTAATTCGCCTTTTTTTAGAGGCGCGTCAAACGGCTAAAGTGCCTCGCGGATATTTCTCACGTCCATTTTTGGATTCGCCCGAATGAACTCGGCGGCGCGATCCCAGTCTTCCGGCGTGAGCTCGGCGACAAGCGGATTGTCTGCGCTCGACCACGCGCGAAGCTGGTCGGCGGTAACGGCAGCGATGTCAATTGACGACTTTTTCCCAGCGTATGCCGCCAGCCGCGACTCAATTACGACGCTCGAGATGACATCCGCAAGCGTATCCGACGAATCCATTCCCTCGGGAAGCATCCGTTGGAGATCACGGACGTCCGTTTCCCGGTAGCCGGGGTAGTGCCGTGCGACGTCGCGCAGTTGCGCGAGCGTGCCCGGATCGTAGCTGTCCTCATCGTAATCGCCCGTTCGAACGGCCTCGACCACGCGAATGGCTTCGACTGCCTCGTCCAGCGCATCGCGCTGCATGCCGAGACGCATGTTCCGCTCCTGCGCGGGAAACATCATCAAATTTTTAATGATTTCAAGCGCGCGACGATTCAGCTCCGCACCCGTCGGTGGAGCCTTCCAATCGGCATTCTCACGATTTTCTCCGTTTGATTCGCTTGGCATACAACGATTTGGTTACTTTCGATCTAAGGCTGTCGACATATTTTTCCAGGAGCCGTGTTCACGCGTTAGGCCAGCCCCCCGGACGGAGTCGACGCATGGCCCGCCAGGTCGAATTTGGCATACTTCGCCTGCAGGAGATCCGCGTCTCGCTTCCATCCAGCAAGCGTGCTATCGGGGACCGGACCGGTTTCCGACATGTCCCTGGGTCCGCCGCGACCCCACACGGCCGCATTTTAATTGTATCCGCCCCTGTCACCAGACTGATTGTTTGACATAGGACGCGATTATTTTCCAAGCGCCGCGAGCACGCGCGCGCCGAGTTCCCGTACCGCGGCCTGCTTTTCGGATTCATTCTTGCTTTTGACGTGGGTATTCTCGGCCGTCATCGTTTCCTTCAGATAGGTGCCATCCGAAAGGATGATGAGAACCGGATACGTCTCATTCGTCAGGTGGTAGGAGCTGTTATATTTCCCAGCTTTTCCCGACACGAGCTTCCCCTCGCTTCCGGCGGGCGTCGACACAATGATCTTGTCTATGTCGATGCCCCGCCCCGCGAGATCCGCCTTCATGTCCACGAGCGCTTTCGAGACGATCGCGTCCGACGCGTACACGTGCGCGTCCGCGCTGCGCGCGGCTTCCACTTGATGGGTAATGAGGCTTGCGTCCCGATCCGCTACGTTATTCAGGTGGTGAATCTCGGCGCCTGAGGCCATCCCAACAAGGGCTCCTCCAAGTAGCGCGTCACCCGCCCCAATGCCAGTGGCATCCCAGATCATTCGGTCGACCTTGTCGATCGCGCGGCCAATCGCGTTTTGTCCGTTTGGACAATCCGCATTTGAGTGTCCGGGATAGCCGCAGGAACCGCATGTGCCCCCCCCCCCCGGACTCTCGTTCTGACATAAAAGGATCGATCGCGAATAAAAAAAACAGGCGAAGCCCGACACCTCGGGACCCACGCCTTCATAAGACAAGTATACCAAAAAATTTCGCTCCCGTCAATTTTTTTGGTATCATCTGCGCACTATGCTAGACATGATCACCATCGGAGACACGAAGCTCGACACGTTCGTGCTGCTGAACAACGCATCCATCCAATGCACGCTGAAGATGCCGGAATGCCTGCTTTGTTTGGAGTATGGCGCAAAGATCGCCGTGGAGGTCGTCCATTCGCAGATCGCGGGAACGGCGCCGAACGTCGCGACGGGGCTGGCGCGAATGGGACTGAGGACGGCCGTCATCTCGAACATGGGAAGGGACGCGACGCTCGCGCAGGCCATCGAGACGTTCAAACGGGAGGGGGTTTCCTCCAAACTTATCCACACGGTCCCGAAGGAACCGAGCGCGTACTCGGTGGTGCTCAACTATCATGGCGATCGCACGCTGCTGACGTCGCACATCAAGCGGGCGTACCATTTCCCCAAGCCGCTGCCGAAGACGCGCTGGATGTACGTGAGCGAGATGGGACCCGGATATGAGACGCTGTACCGGTCCGTGACGGCGTATGCGCGTGCCGACCATACCAAGGTGGTCCTGAACCCCGGAAGTATCCAAATTGCTGAGAAAAAGAAGCATTTGTTCGATCTCATCAAGGTGACGGACGTGATGTTCTGCAACCTCGAGGAGGCCCAGGCGATCGCCGGAGACACGACGACGGAGATTCACAAGCTGGCCGTGGACCTCTGGAAGATGGGCGCGAAGCACGTGGTGATTACCGACGGCAAGAACGGCGCGTGCAACTTCGACGGGACGCAGAT
>JAHFIS010000100.1 GCA_023246275.1 Candidatus Uhrbacteria bacterium | reverse complement strand
CATGTAATCCGGATACTCGGCCTCGAGGTAGTCGCGATATCCGCCGGCGATCACCGCGCGGATCATGTGCGACGGCTTGGTCGTGGATTGCATCGCAGCGACCGTCTTTTGGACGGCACGGAGGGCAATGCCAGCCTTCCCCGCGATCGCGGGGTTCGGATCGACCTGGAGCTTCTCGACGATCTTGCGCGCGGTCACGTCGCCAATCCCCGGCTGCATCCCAAGGACGCGGGCCCAGGCCAGCTCGTCCTTCGGGTTCGCGACGATGCGGAGATGGGAGACGACGTCCTTTACGTGGGCTCGCTGAAAGAACTTCATGCCGCCGCGGAAATCGTACGGGATGTCGCGCTTGGCCAGCTCGAACTCGAGCGCCTGGCTCTGGAACGAGCCGCGAAAGAGGACGGCCATGTCGCGCAGCTCCGTCCCGTCGGCGCGGAGGATGAGGATCTGCTCGGCGATGTACTGCGCCTCCTGGAACTGGTTCGCGGCCGGCACGAGGCTCGGCTTCTCGAACGCGGGGCGGACGGCGCGCAAGTCCTTCTTGAACTGGTCGCGGTTCTGCGCGATGACGGCGTTCGCGAGCGACAAGATCTCCGGGCTCGACCGGTAGTTGGTGACAAGACGAAAGGTCTTGGCTCCCGGATACGTCTCCGGAAACTTCAGGATGTTGCGGATCTGCGCGGCGCGGAACGAGTAGATGCTCTGCGCGTCGTCGCCGACCACGAGGACGTTGTTGTGGACGCTCGCGAGCTGGCGGACGATGTCGGCCTGGATCGTGTTCGTGTCCTGGAACTCGTCCACGAGGATGTACTGGAACTGCGTGGCGAGCCGGTCGCGGACGACGGGATTCGTATACAGCAGCTTGCGGACGAGCAGGAGGAGGTCGTCGAAGTCCACGATGTCCGACTGCGACTTGCGCGCCTCGTACAGCTCGGCGATGCGCTCGATGGTCGGGACGAGGTCGCGGAAGTTCGGATGCTTCTTGAGGACGGACTCGCGGACGGAAATACTCGCGTTCATTGCGTACGAGATGACGTTGTGCAGGTTCGCCGGCGACGGAAACTTTCGCGCAGTCGTGTCCACGGCGAGCTCCTTCACGCACGACTTGATGAGGTCGCGCGCGTCCTCCTCGTCCATGATCGTGAAGTTCGGCGTGTGGCCGACGTACGGGGCATACGATCGAAGGAGGCGGTTTGCGACGGAGTGGAACGTTCCGCCCCACATCCCGCGGGGGTTCGCGCAAAGCAACCCCTCGACGCGGCCGAGCATCTCCTTAGCCGCCTTGTTCGTGAACGTCAAAAGCAGGATGTTCTCCGGTGAGACGCCGTTCTCGATCAGGTACGCGACGCGGTACGTGATCGTCCGCGTCTTCCCCGACCCGGCGCCGGCCAGCACGAGGCACGGGCCGTCGCCGTTCAGCACGACCTCAACCTGCTCCTCGTTGAGTTCCTTGCGATAGTCAATCTTGCAATGGGAGGGGTCAAAGCGGTTCTGGAGGACGAATTCTTTCATAGGGGAAGGGATACGAACCTGCGAACTGACCGCCGACCCACGAACGTCATATTTTCGCAGTTACGTAGCAAGTTCGCAGGTTCGTATCCATTTTCCCCGACATGATACCACACTCGCACATCGAAAAAATCGACCCAGGACGGGTCGATGCTAGCGTTGTCGCGGCGGCTTCTTGTACCCGCGGAATTCCTTGGAATTCCAGTCGATTCCAAGCTCCTCGTTGATGTCGAACGGCTTCTCGTCGATGCGGGCGTCGCGAGCCTCGTTCTCGGCGAGAATCTCCGCGTCGCGGGTTGCCTGGTCCTTGACGGGCTTTGCGGCTGGTTTCGGTCTCATAGTGCTTCCACCTTAGCACCCGCCGGCGGCGAGCGAAAGTGCCTCGGCGGCGGCGGCGAGGGACGCGACGCAGCCAGGGCCGTCCATTCCGCCGATGGCAAGCGCGGACTGGCGCGCGGCCGACAGCAGGGGGAGCACGTTGGCACGGACGGTCGGAAACGCGAAGTCATGGTCGATCGCCCCCTTCTCGGCGACGATCGCGTCCTCCGCGGCGTCGACGCGGTCGACGAGGCGGTCGATCTTCTCCAGCGACCACGGTTCCGAGGCATCGCTCGAAACCTGGCGGACAAGTTCCAGCAGGTTCGCCGCCTCGGTCAGCATCAGCAGCGACCGATGGCATCGGGAAGTGGCCGCGAGCGCCGCCGGCACGTCTCCCGCCACCGCGAAGTCGACGGACGCGCGCAGTCGAGTGGCAACGCACCGAAGGGGTTCTGAAAAATCCATGGGATCTCCTTGCTTGTACGCGAACGAAACGGTACACTTTCCGAGCCAATATGTCAATGTACCGACCCAACGCCGCAGTCATCGTCACGGATGGAAACGGAAGGATCCTGCTGTGCGAGCGCCTCGACCTGCCGGGAGCGGTGCAGACCGTCCAGGGAGGAATCGACGAGGGCGAGTCGCCCGAGCAGGCGGCGCGGCGAGAGCTCAGCGAGGAGATCGGCCTCACGCACTCGCAGTACGAGATCATTGACCGCATCGCGGAGCCGATGCCATACGTCTGGCCGGAGGAAGTGCGCCAGTGGTTCGTCAGCCACAGGGAGCTCGAAGGCTATATCGGCCAGGAGCAACACTTCTTCCTCGCCAAGGTAGATCCGGACGTTCATTTCAATCTGACCTCGCATGCCCAGGAATTTTCCCGCGTCTGGTGGGGCACGCCCGAGGAAATGGTTGAGCGGTCATGGGAGTATAAGAAAAAAATCCTGCGGACGGCTTTGTTGAAGTTTGGATTGTTGAAGTAGTTTTTTACGTGGCTGGCAGCCACACTGCCATACTTTCTTTTGCGGAAAAAGAAAGTATGCAAAGAAATCCGCCGCCCGGTCTCCATGGCGGGGAGACCGGGCGGAGTTTTCGCAATTGTTTTTCGCTGATGCCGGAGTGCAAAAAAAGGACTTCCATCCGGTCGCCGCCCTGCCGGAGCGACCCAGCCAGGCCGCGGAAAAATGCTGGCGGCATCAGCCGAGCGAGGATTGTCTGAGCGTACGAGCCCGTAGGCGAGAAGCGAGTTCCGCAGCCGAAGCATTTTTCCGTGGTCTGGCGTAGGAGCGGATGGCCGGGCGGAGCGGCTCTCTTTGGTTACTTTCTCTGCCGCTTTCAGAGAAAGTAACGCCGTGTGGCGGCGAGCCACAAACGAAACGCCCTTCCGGCAGGAAAAAGAAAAAGACCTCCCGGATGGGAAGGTCAGGACGTGTCATTCAACGAGCTTCCAGTCGAGCGTCTGTCCGCGCTTGTAGGGCACGATCTCGTTGCCGTCGCCGAGGTCGATAACGTCCGGCACGACCCACGGGTCGCGGACGAGCGTGATCGTTTCCTCGTTGAGCGGCATGCCGTGCCAGCGGTCGGCGCGCTCCTTCGTGGGACGGAGGTGCGGCGCATTGTCTGAGCCATAGAAGAACCGATCGTGCCGCCGCGCGCAGGTGCAAACGGCCAGGACGTCGACGTGACGCTTTGGGTACGGCATGCACTGCAGGTGCGGGTCCTCGTCGGCGTCGCGGTCGATCACCTCCATGTGGTGCGGCGTGACCGTGGCGGACACGCACGGGTCGGATTCGGACACGTACCGCACCATGTCCAGGTGCGAGATGTGCTCGACGCATATCTTCAGGTCAGGCAACTCGTCGCGGATGTCCTCGAGGATCGGGACGAACAGCGACTCGCGCAACGCCATCAGGACCGACTGGTCCGGCACCTCGGCGTGGTACAGCGCGGCCTTGCTGCGATCGCGCACCACGGCGAGACATTCCCGGTAGCGTCGCGTCCGATGGTCGAGGA
>JAHFIS010000001.1:2320-30303 GCA_023246275.1 Candidatus Uhrbacteria bacterium | reverse complement strand
TCCGTGCCGAGAACGTTCACGACGACATAATACAGAACCGTCAGCGCGAAGACCGTCAGCGCGCTCATGTATTCCTGTCCCGACCCGCCGACCCATGAGAGAAACGGAGCCGACGACGCGGCGGCCGACGCGACCGTCGCGCCGAGCACAAGAAGAGGAACCGCGTGAATCCATCCGGTCCGAATCGCAAAGCTACGGCGCGAGACCATCGAGCATGCCCACGCTAGGAATGCCGAGAGGGTCAGAACGACGAGGACCGTCTGTTTCTGAGCCTCGAGCGGATCAAGCGCGGAAGGGATCATCGTGATCGGAAGCAAAAAAATCAGCGCGTACGCCAGCCAGCGCGCGATCGATTCCAACCCGCCCGTCAGTATTTTTCCCATACGATAAGAATCCTTCCCATTGATCTCTTCAGTATAACAAAAATCCGCCCGGTCGCTCAGGGCGACGGGCGGGAGAGACTAGCGGGCGTTGCACAGCGCCATCGGCTCGCTGCAGGACACGGACAGGTCCTGTCCCGCGATGACGGTAACGGTTCCGGCGTTCACGGGGTCGGACGACGGCCGAAACGAAGCCTTGATCTGGTACGTTCCGGCCGATACGCGCCCGGCGGGATGTGCCACGCCGTCCGCGCCGACAAGGACGATCGAGGACGCGCCCTTCACGAGGTGCACGGAACCGGTATCGGCCGCGGGGGCCGGGGCCACGACGGGAGCTGGGAGTACCGGAACGGGGACGACGGGCGCGGCGACCGTCGCAACGGGAATGGCGGGTCCCGTCGGATGCCTGGGCTTCGAGCTCGGCAAGGGGGGCGCGGCGTCGACGGCCGGCGAGGGAGCGACGGCCGCGGAACCCTGACTGCCAACGCTTGGCGTTGGCAGTACGGCGGGAACGACGGCGACAACAGTGTCCGGCTGCGCGGAATTCCCGTCCTTCGCCCCGTTTCCACCCATGGCAGTGATCAGGACGAGCGACGCCATGGCGGCAAACGCGACGGCCGCCATGGCGTAACGGACGCGGCTCTTCGGCAACGGGGCGACGGGTACCTCCTCCGGCTCGGGAAGGTCCACGTTGTCCGCGTCGAACCAGCGCGTGTGTCCGGTCCCGGACAGGGACGACGCCGGTTCCTCGGCCTCCGCGACGATCGTCAGTCCCTTTCCGCGAGCCCGTCGCAGCGCGGCCTCCACGGGCGACGCGATTTTTTTCTGCGCGAGCCAGTGCTCGAACGGGCCGAGCCTGTCCGGACAGTCGCGGAGCGCGGACTCGATCGCGGAACCGAGCTCCTCGGCGGTCTGATAGGCGCGCTCGTGGCGCCGGTACCGCGTCGCGCCGAACACGATCGTCCTCCATGGCTCCGACAGGAGCGCGAACGTGTCCTCCGTGATCGCCTGAACCTCGATGTCGACGGCGGGATCCTGCCCGGTAAGCAGCGCGTAGAGCGTCGCCCCGGCGGAGAAGATATCCGACCGGTGATCGGCGTTCTTCGCGTCGCCGTCCTGCTCGGGCGACATGTACAGCTTGCTGCCGAGGATCGCCTTGGCGGTAGTCCTGCGGTCGTCGTCGTCCGCGTCGAACGCGATCCCGAAGTCCATCAGCTTGACGGCATGGGGATCCCAGCCGGTCGATCGGTATCCCACGCAGTCCCAGCCGACCATGATGTTCGCCGGCTTGACGTCGCGGTGGCAGATTCCCTGCCGGTGCATCGCCGCGAGCGCCCCGACCACGGAAAGCATGATGCGCCCGGCAACCCCGGGGGGAAGCGGACCGAACCCGCCTTCCTCCGGACGCCCGGAACAGTCATATGCGTTAATTCCCGGAGCGTACTCCAGGACCATGTACGGCATGCGGCTCCCGTCGGACAGGACCTCGGTTCGCGCGTCCAGCATGACGACGACGTTCGGGTGGATGACGCGGCCGTGGATCGCGACCTCCTGCATGAACCGAAAGTTCTTCCTGTCCTTTTCAAGCACGTCCGCCAAGGGACACTTGATCGCGACCGGGATGTCGCGGAACGTGTCGAGCGCGAGGAACACCTCGGCCATGCCGCCTTCCCCGAGACGCTGAACGATCTTGTACCGGCCCTTCGCGAGCGATGTGATGTCTGCCAATGTCGTTTCCTCCTAGGAAAAAGTGTGAAAGAACAGTGGCTGATCCTACGCCAACCGAGGGTTTTTGTAAAGGTTCCCTTGACGGGACGTCCGAATTCTGATGAATTGCGCACGGAGGCACCATGCACGAAACGAATGATCAGCGCCCGAAGGTCATCACGGCCATTACGTCCATGAACTCGCTGCTCGCCGGGGAACGGTCCCGGCGGGAAGTGCGCGTTCCGAAGCGGGACCAGCTTCCGGCGAACGTCGCCTGGCTCAAGGACAGGGACAACGTGGAATATCCCGCGATCATCGGCATAACCGGCCGAGCAAAGGCAGTTCGGGACATCGGGGACGAGCGCGTCGCGCAATGGAACGTGTCCTGCTTCCCGAACGACCCGGTCGCCCACGAGCGGCTGTCGCGCAGCGACCTGGACGACCTCGTCCGCGACCTGCACATGGAATTGACCCGCCTCGGCGCCATGCGCGGGGCGTGGTACACGGCGTACTTTTCCGTGCCCATGTACGGGGGCAGCAACTTCTTCGAGTCCGACTTCGCCTGCGCCGACCTGGCAAGGCGAGAGCAAGAGCGTCGCGTTCGCGAATCATGGAATCCTGCCGTGATGTTTCGCCGCGCGTTCGGGCTCATCCCGCCCGTCCGCGACCCATGGCTCGACGACTCGTCGACCAAGGCTTCCGTCCGCGAGACGATCAGGGAGAACGGGGCGAAGATCCTTGGAAAGATCTGGGACAAGTGGGCGCAGAGCCCGGGCATCGGGCCGACGCTCCGCATGCTCCGCGTCCCGCTCGACGACCCGCGCCAGACCAGATACCATCCTGGCGACCTCCACCAGCGCATCTTCGAAAACCTCCGCCCGATCAGCCGAAAGACCATGTTCCACAGGGACATCCCGGATGACTTCGAGGAGGAGCTCGAGCGCAAGCTCGTCGACCAGGACTGATCCGACACTCGGTGTCGGATATTTTTTTGCAAAAAAAAGAGACGCTCACCAGCGAAGGAAGGTGAACGTCGTGAGGGCGGCCGAGGCGACGCCGAGGCCGATGCTGGCGGCGAGGGAGCCGTCGGACTCGACGCGCAGGGCGTCGAGCTGGTCGTACGGCGTGGCCGGGTCGAGGAAGGCGTCGTGCCGCGTGGACCCGTAGACGTCGATGGCGACGGCGGCCGCGGCGGTGGCGCCGGCGGCGATGGCGAACGGCACGCTCGGCTTGCTCCGGACCTTTGGGAGCGCCTTCTGGAGGGCCGTGGGCGGCGGGGCCCAGCGCGGCAGCTCGTCGTCCGTGCCGAGGTAGTACGTCGCGGAAACGACGCCTTTCGTCGTCACCAGCTGCAGGATGCACGGCCGGCCGGTGGGACGCACCAGGGCGCGGACGCCGTCGATGAGGACGATTCCGTCGTAGGCCGGAAGCGCCTGCGGCTCGGACACGTTCTGGGCCCGCGCCGCGTCGAGCGCCTTCTCGAGCGGACCGCCGGCCGGGGCGATGGCGGCCGGAAGGCGGAACGTCGGGCTGATGGCGAGCACGGTCCGGAACGACCGCGCCGAGTCCTCGGGCTTGCCGCCCATGAACGCGTCGAGCGCCATGAGCACGTGGTACGACGACGCGTCGAGCGGATTGAGCGGCGTCGCGAGGCACAGGAGCGTCGCCCGCGCGTCACGAACGGACGCCGCGAAGGTCTCGTCGTCAAGCGACGCCATGGCAAGCTGCGCCGTGGAGACGTCGACGGAGATCGAGGAAACGTCGGACGGCCTGTCGCAGAGCGCGAGGGCCGGGGAGACGAGAAGAAGGAGCGTCAGCATGGGGAATTCTCCGGGTAGTGTGAGTGTGTCCAACGGCTAGGTGTCCAGAGAACCATTGCAGTTGGAGTCGTAAGGATCGTCGACGATCTCTTCCGCATTCGGATGGATTTCCGGATTGTCGTCATCGCAGTCCTGACAGGTGTTGTAGCCATCGGCGTCAACGTCCGTCGTAACGTTATCCTCATACCCGTCGCAATCATCATCGAGATAATTGCAGACCTCGGGATTTCCAGGATAGCGATTGGCGTTGTGGTCGTCGCAGTCGCCATCACAAGTGGTGACGCCGTCGTCGTCCTGGTCGTCGTGCTGGTCGACCTCTCCATCGCAGTCGTTGTCGACGCCATCGCATGACGCATCATATGCAAAAGGCCCGACATCCGGATCTGCATCGTTGCAGTCGCCAGTGCACTCGGTGTACTGATCCCCGTCAGCGTCATCCGCATCATTCTCGGTACCGCTGCAGTCATTGTCGATCCCGTCGTCGCAGATTTCCTCCGCCGACGAATTCACTGCCGCAACCGTGTCGTCGCAGTCCTCCCCGCCGTAGTCGACAGCGTCGAACCCGTCGCCGTCCTGGTCGTAGTCGTCGTCGCCAAGGCAATCCTCGTCGATACCGTCGTACCAGACCTCGGGCGCGTTCGGATACACATCCGCGTCCGTGTCGTCGCAGTCGACGTCCTCCGTGAATCCGTCGCCGTCCGCGTCGGTGTTGTGACCCTGGCATTCCTCGGACTCGTCGACCGCGCCGTTGCAGTTGTCGTCGATGTCGTTGCACGCCTCGGTCGCCGTCGGCGAGATGGACGCGTCGGCATCGTTACAGTCGCCGTTCGTCAGGACAAACCCGTTCACGGACAGGTCGTCGCACGAGACGGTTCCCGTCGCATTCAGTGCGCCGTCGCCGTCGCCGTCCGCGTCCACGTACCAGATCGTGTCCGCGCCAATCGACGCATCGTCGTCGTTGCAGTCCGCGCGGTAGTCGAACCCGTCCTGGTCGCGGTCCATCGCGCGGGAAGCGTCCTGCGGGGTGATGAAGCCGTAGCAGCCAAGCAGTCCAGAAAGAACGAAAAGAGCGTTCATTGTTGCTGTCCTCGTGGACAGTTGACCAGAAAATGACGGTTTTGTCCAGTGGGACGGGATAAACGAAAAACGCAGGCGTGGGGCACCTGCGCTTTTCAGCCGTAAAAAGAGCGGTTATGGCTGGCTTACCAAGGGGTTCGATTCCGTCGAATCGGCAGGGGGAATGGCCGTGTCCGGGCTCACCGGACTTGCTTCATCGGTCGTAGATGAGGAATCCGAGAGCGTCTCCTCGGCAATGCCGGGGTCCGGTTCGGGAACGACCGTCGGGTTTGTCGCGATCAGGTCAACCGGCAATTCGACGATCGGCGCGACGATCTCGACAGGCTCGCCAGCCAATGCTCCCTCGGGAACGACGGCTGGCTCGAAGTCCTTCCGGAACGCGCTCACCATCCAGTCGAAGGTCACGTCGGAATCGGCTCCGTTCATCTGGCGGACGCCGAACCCGTCGTTGTTCTTCTCGTAGACGTACAACGAAACCGGCCCGTTTGGGGTCACGACCACGCGAATCGGCGCGGAGGTGGACGTCATGTCGTTGAATGACGAACTGATATCCTCAAACCGTACCACCGCCTCCCCGTTCACGAGCGTCGCAGTTCCGACGAGCGTGATCTGTACGTCCGGCGATGTTACCGCGGTCGTTGCTACCCTGTCGCCCTGGTAGGTCTCGATCACGTTCTGGAACGTTCCCTCCGTCTTCACCGTTCCGTCCTCCTCTAGCGACCATCGGTCCGAGAGCCCGGCGATACGGCGGACGCCGAGAATGTCGTTTCCCGCCATGTACACGTTCCCTTCCATGTTGAGCGAGGCCAAGTTTTTCGCGTTCCGGGTGACGATGATCGTGGAGGCGGTATTCCTCGTCCCAGGCGTCGGACTCGTCGGCCCGCCGCTCCAATAGCCGGCATTCACGAACGCAATGATCCGGTCGTCCGCCCCGGCCGCGCCGGAATACGCCTCAAGCGCATACCCGACAATCGGCCCGGAAGCCACCGCTTTCATTGCGTACCCCTTCGTCGCCGACGCCGTCAGTGGGTCGCCGACCGCGATCGACCCGTTCTCAAGCGTGACCTTCGTCGGCACGCGACCGGCAAGCGCGATCGGATAGTCTCCCGCCCGATTTTCTCCCGCAAGGAACCCCGGTCGCGTCGAGACGATACCCGCGAGGCTCGCCGACGAACCCGTCGACTTCAGAACGCTCTCGTCGTTCGTGCCAAACATGACCACGTCTCCGGCCTCGAGCGCGTCGACGGACGGGAACATTTCCGCGAAGTCGTAGGATCCAGTCGCCCAGCCAGACGCGTTCGTCCGCATGAAGTCGCCGCCGCTTCCGGATGAACCGTCGTAATAGATATACTTGGAGGTCTGCAGCGTTCCGCGATCTGACGGATAGAGTCTTCCCGCAATCGCCATGTCGCCGGCCTGGGAAACGTACGCGACTTCGGATCCTGCCGTGTTCTTTATGGAAAGACGGTAATCAGACGAGTTCGTCACGTCCGTCGCCATGGACATCTGCACGTTCTGCGCCGCCGCTCCGTCCCAGCCCGATCCGCGAAGCTGGAAAGCGTTCGAATCGAACCCCGACGCCGTGGCGGTCGCGGTTCCCGTCGAGGCCATAGCGAGATCGCCAGAGACGACGGTCGCCGAGCCGTCCGTCGCAAGGACCGACCCAACGTAGAACTGCGGGCTGACAAACACGCTGATCGATCCCGGGCCGATTCCGGAATACGCCTCCAGCGCGAAGCCAACAATCGCTCCCGCCTGGGTTGACTTCATTCCATAACCGGCAGTGGAACTGGAAGCAATCGGATCGCCGATCGCGATCGGACCATTTTCGTCGTCAACTTTGACTGGGACGCGACCGGCAAGAGCCAACATATATCCGGTGTCCGGAGCCCCGTCCGCTCCAGAAGAGCCCAAAAGAATACCTGGCTGCGTTGAAATCGCACCAAGAATTGCGTTTTGGTATGAAGTGGAGGTTCGTTGAATTGAGTCCGTTCCTGTCCCGGTAACAACGATTTCTCCAGGCTCAAGCGTATCCGTGCTTTGATATGACTCGGCAAGATCGGAGGCCGACGTATACGCTGTGCCGTCATAACCAAAGTCACCATCCGGGTCAACGGCAAATACGGTATTCGCGCCGCTTGACGCCCGGATCTGGAAAACCTCCGATCCAAGGTTATCTCCATGAACCGCATCGAAAATATCCGTATCAATTACGATACCGCCATTATTGACAGCATTATCCGCAGGATCACCGGGATCAGAAACCTGGATGCGAAGTGCTGCCATATCCAACGTGCTTCCTGGGGTCAATGCCGTTCGGTCATGTTTGATAAGCACGGTATCCGTGTCGAAAGAGTTATTGTCCGTATAAAACATTGCCAACGGACTCGTCGATGCTGGTTGATTTGAGTAAACAGTCAGTCCATAATCCGCATTTCCCGTATTGCTGATATGCACGGCGCCTCCCACCGTATCGCTGACCGTTCCTCCTGTACTCCCGTTCGCGTCCACGAAGACGCTCGGACCCGTACCGGCGTTCACGAATTGAGCGACGTAGCCAGTCGAACCGGCGTTGACATTGAGCTGTTTCACGTCGAGCAGACCGGACGTGCTGGTAAATGGGGCTCCGCCGGCGGCGCGCTGAATGGTCAATCCGGCCCCGGATGTCAGCGAGTTCGCCGTCAACGTCATCGCGTCCACGGTTGCCGCGCTCGTCGTAAAGGCAAACTGGTCAGGTCCGCTAGCATCCCCGAACGTCGTACCTCCGACCGCCTTGAGATTTCCCAGGTAATCCAAAGTCATCTCCGCCGTTCCTCCGGCGATATCGAAGTCCAGTTCTGATTTCGGAATACCACCCGCTGCATCCGTCACCTTGTGAAAAATGGAGCCGCTGACCTGGCTACTCAGAAATGATCCCGTCGCGTCGCTGTCATACGATCCCATCATGACGAGCGACGGCGAGCTAAGGATCGCGAGATCCGCGCCGATCGGAGGCGCCGACACCATGAATGCGTCGCCATTTGCGCCAAATATCGTTCCGGATCCGGAATCAAGAATGAGCTTTGACGCGCCCCCCGTCGTCGTGATCGTCCCTGCTCCAACAAAATCAAGCGAATTGATATCCAAATTCGTCCCTTCCACCGTCAACGCACCGAGATCCTCTCCAGTGTCATTAATCGTCACGCTTCCGGTCGTTCCCGAAACGTCAAACTCATTGAAGTCGATGACGCCCGCGCCTGACGTGAGATTGAGCGTTCCGGTAGACGCGCCGATTCCGATGACATCTGCCCCCGCGCCGGTCCCGATGAGGATCGTGTCGGCGTTTCCTCCGGTTCCGACGTTGATGGCGCGAGTAACGGCTGTGCTGCCCAAATTGATCGTCGTTGCCGTCACATTACCGAGCGCCAGCGTTCCCGCCGCGTTCACGTCGATTCCCTGTCCGCCCGCAACGGTCACGTTACCATTCGAGGCGACGTCAAAGTTTGTATAATCGACAACGCCAGTCGTTCCCAGAATTGTATTGGCGCCGACATTCAGCGCATTGACAATGTTCGCGGCGGAAGCATCGATCGCGTCCGTGATCGTGCCCGTCGATGAGATATTTAACGCGTCCGTCAGGGTATCGGAATCCAGGTTGTCCAAGGTGATGAGCGACTCGGTAGTCGCGCTTGTCGCGTTGCTTTCGTTCGTCACGTACATTCCTCGCTGTGTTCCCGCGCCGACCGCGTCGTTATTCTCAAGCCGAATCGCTAACGCATTCACCGACGAGGCTCCGGTCGTGCTCGTCAGCTGGACGTTTTCCGTCCCGGCGAGCAGGAAGTCCATGTCGGTGTTGAACGTGGATAGGGCATTTACGTCAACGGTCCCGTTTGCCGTGAACGCTCCAGCGAGCGTCAGGCCGCCGGTCCCCGTAAAGTTCGTCGCCGCGTTTCCGATCTGCGTGATCGTGTGCGTCGCCATGTCCAGGTTGCCCGTCATCCCAAGCGACGAAAATGACGCGGCGCCGGCGCCGGACACGGACCACTGCGCGTCGGTAACGGATACGTCGGCGTTTGAGTCGCCAATCCCAACGCTGTCCGCGCCCGCCGAAACTCCAAGCTGGATGGTTCGCGCCCCGACAAATCCGCCCCCCGTTCCCGTAGCGGCCACGGAAAGCGCCGTATTCCCGTCAATTTGAATGGAATACGTGTACGTGTCAACGCCGCCCGTCACATCCATGTTGTTCACCATTCCGAATTCGGTCGTCGTGATGGATCCGTTGGCATAGACGGTCGACGCGTCTCCGGCCGTAAACGAGTCCGCGTACATGTTCGACTGCGCCGCGATATCGCCGGCCACGTACAAGTCGTCGCCGTTTGGTACGAACGTCGACTTCACGGAGCCTACCGACGTTCCGCCGATAAACACGTTGCCTCCCGTGAATGCCCAAAGATCGTCCGTCGTATACGCGACGTTTCCCGTGTCCGCGTCCGACGCCTTGAACGTCAGTGTCCCGTTTCCGTTTGCTCCTTCGCCGATGTAGATCGTGTTCGCGGACTCGTCCACGCCGAACGGCGAGGAGGACGGGGCCGTTCCGCCGACGGAAAGGTCGTCCGCGATCGTCAAGCCGCCGCCGGCCGTGAAGTCCGTGTTCGCGTTGCCGACGTTGAGAATCAAATTGTTCGTCATGTCGAGATTTCCGCCGAGAGACAGGGACGAGAATGACCCGGCGCCCGCGCCGGTTATCGACCACTGCGTGTCCGTCAGGGCGACGTTCGCTCCCACCGCGCCGATCGAGATCGACGACGTCGCGTCGCCGACGTTTACCGTGTCCGTTCCGCCCGACTTTCCAATGTCGACGATCCGATCTCCTACGCCTCCCGCGCCGTCACCGGTGGCCGTAACGAGGACGCCGGAGTTGCCGTCGATTTGGAGACCGACGGAATGCAGGGTCGCGTCCGTTCCCGTTATGGGGACGTTAGCGAACAGGACCCCCTGGTTTTCGTTCGAAGCGACCGTTGCGATGCCTGACATCGCGCCAGTCGCGTCCACGTCCCAATCGCTCGAGTTGATCGCAACCGTGTCGCCATTGTCGCCGAGCGCGACGACGCCGTTCGCCGTAAGCGTACCCGCGAACGTCTTGTCTCCCGCAAATGTCTGCGAACCTGTCGAAACGACCCCAGGGTTCGTCCCGTCCGCGAGGGACAGAGTGAGGACGTTCGCCGCGATAGATCCGCCGTTCGCGCTCGACCCGGACGGAGGGGCAAGCGACGTGACGATCGACGAGCCGGACGCGAGCTTGGAAAGCGCGATCGCGGCGGCCGAATTGATGTCGGCATTCATGATCGAGTCATCAAGCACCTTGTCGCTGTTGACCTTCCCGCTTCCGATCGTCAAAACGCCGGCGTTCGTGCTCGTAACGTCGCCCGAGAGGGTAACGGCCGTCGCAAGTCCCGCGCCGTTTCCGATGAGGACCTTGTTGTCCGCGAGCGAGCCGCTCAGATAGTCCGTCCCGGACGTCGCCGCGACGAGTGTTCCGGATCCGTTGGTTTTCAACATTGTGGAAGCAAGATCTGCCAGCGAAAGGGTCTTTCCGCTGACGACGTTCACGTTCCCATTCAACGTGACCGAGCCGGTACCCGTCTTGAACGTTCCCGTCGATCCAGACTGGTCGAAGTCGGCCGCGGAAAACAAGGTCACGTCGTCAGTCGCGGAAAGCGTCGTAAACGACCCCGTTCCCGCGGTTCCTCCCGCGCCGATCGAGACGAATTTTGCCACTCCGGCTGCGGTAACGCTCCAATTGTCGTCCGTAAGCGAGAGGGCGTCCGAGGCGAGCGTCACCGTGTCCGCCGCCGATCCGATCAGGATCGCGTTCGCTCCGACGTTGTTCATCGTCACGTCGCCGTTTGCGACGAAGGGGGTCTGAATCGTCGCCGTCGCCCCGCCGCCCGTGACCTCAAAGTTCCCGTTCACGAGGACGGGTCCGTTCATGGTCATCGTGCCATACATGTCGAGCGTTCCATTCGGCGCGCCGACGGCAATCGCGTTACCGACGGTATTGTCCGTTCCGATGTTGATCGCCTTTCCTCCGTCTCCCGTTCCGATGTTCACGGTTCCCGTGGTTCCGGAATCAAGGGTCATCGTTCCGGTCGTCCCGCTGACGATGCTGAGCGACGTGGCCGCAGACGTCGCGATCCCGGCGTTCGCGGTAATCAGGCCGTCCGAGAAAATTGATCCGATTCCCGTCATGTTTCCCGTCGCGCTGACGTCCCAGTCCGCCGAGTCGATCGTGATCGCTCCGGTCGAATCGAGGAGCGTCCCGTTCGTACCGGAATGAACGTTCGTGTACCCCGCGCCGGCGTTCGTTCCAATCTCAATCTGGCGCATTCCGTTTCCTCCGAAGCGCATGAACTTATCGCTGGGATCGTCGCCGATGACGATGTCGCCCCCGTCCGCGTTCAGGGAAAGATTTGCGGACTGCGACTTAATTTCCAAGGCGCCCGATCCACGGATGGTGGTACCGATAACGTCAACGATTCCACCGCTCGGTGTCAGCGAGACGTTCTGTCCTCCCGTGGTAGAAATGTCACCGTTTCCGTAGCTGGTCGTTCCCGCGACGAACGCGCCGTCGCTGTACACCGAGCCCTCGACGCCAAGCGTGTCCGCGACGAACAGGTCGTTGCCGGACAGCGTGAAGGCGGCGTTCGAGATCGTCTCGTCGCCGGAGGTTCCGACGATCACGTTCGCGTCGTCCTCGTACGTTCCGAACGCTCCCGTTTCCCAGAGCGACGATCCCGCCGGGATGTCGGAGGTAAGCGCGACCGTGCCGCTTGCATTTTGGAAGGTAACCGTATTGTCCGCGGTCGGGTCCGCAAACGAAAGGGTCGTCTGGAATCCGTCGGTCGTCGCGCCTTCGAACGACAGGGCGCTCGTTCCGGCGATCGTCGCGCCGGTGAAATCGAACGCGCCGCTCGCCGTGTCGCCGGTCGACGAAAGAAAAGCGGTCGAGTCGAGGCCGTCGAGCGACTGCGAGTTGAGCGCGAACGGAGCCGCGACGATCTGCTTGCGCGGGGAAAGGGTCTCTCCGTTGATGACGACCTCGAGATAGACGGCCGAGTTGTTCTCAAAGACCCCGGAAAGGTCGACGGGATATGCCTCGGACAATCCGTCGGGATCGACCGAGGATCCGATATTTTCTGAAAAGAGTCCGTCGTTGATCGCGACCGTCTGCGTCTCGTCCGGGTCGTCGCACGCGGCCCCGTCGTCGGACTCCCAGAGGCAGGTGCCGCCCGAGGCGGAATCGAACAGGCGGAACACGAACTCGGCGCTTGCGTCGGAAACGGGATTCCCGGAAGAATCGAGCAGCCGCCCCTGGTACGAGATGGCGTTCACAGGGGCGGCCGCGTAGGCCGTCAGGATGGGCGAGGACAGGACCGCAAAGGCGACCAGCGCGATGAGCGCGGCCGCGAACGGGCGGGAAAATCGGTTTTGAATTATCCACGAATTCATAGCGACTCCTCGCGCGACAGCTGAACGTCGCGTGAGAATTCCGAGGGCTCCGTTAGGTTGCGATAGTCGATCGGCCGAATTTCGGCGTTCGAGAATCCCGCTTTTTCGTAGACGGTGTAGTACTCGTTCGGCCCGAGAAGGAAGGTGTAGCGGCCCCTGCTGTCCGTGACCGCGGTCTCGAGCAGCTTGTTATATTTCGGTTCGAACACGCGGGCGATCACGTGCTCGAGCGGCCGGCCCGTAGCCTTGTCGTACACGATTCCCCAGGACTTTGGCTTGCGGGGAACCGCGAGGCGGCGAACGAGGAAGTGGAACGCGATCTGGACGCCGACCATGCCGATTGAAAAGGCGGTCGGGCGGATGATCGCGACCACGACGGCGAGCAATACGCCCAGCATGGCGACGACCCTCTGCAGCACGCG
Source organism: Candidatus Uhrbacteria bacterium (assembly GCA_023246275.1). Taxonomy (GTDB): domain Bacteria; phylum Patescibacteriota; class Patescibacteriia; order UBA9934; family GWF2-40-263; genus YC12-FULL-57-11. The sequence continues at coordinate 17,409 of JAHFIS010000001.1, read as the reverse complement.
CAGCCGCGCTCGGCGCACAATTTGCTTCGGGGTTCGGTGCTCGGCAGCCTGCGCCGGATCGAGCGGAACGTTTGCAGAGACGCTCGCGTTCGCATCCGTCACAAGGATTGGCTCTCCGTGGTAGACGTCAAGGAACATGCCGTCGTCCTTCGCTCCTCCAAGATACTTGGACGGAAAGACGAACTGGCTCTTAAGCGCGGCAATGCGGTACCGGCCCGGGGGAGGAAGGAAAAAATATCGTCCGCCCTTGTCGGTGACGCGGCTCTGAACGAGCCTGCCGACCACGCTCGCGTCACCGTTCCAGTCGTCCGGCATGCGGAACAACCGAACGGTCGCAAGGTCCAGCGGTACTTTCGTCACGGCGTTGTAGACCACTCCGTACGCCTGGCGCTTGCGACGCCAGAAGAAGAGGAACGGGGACGTGAAGACGTATTGAAGGAACGGAAGGAGATCGAAGCTGGTAAAGAGCACGGCGGCAGAGAGTGCCGTCACGACGGCGAGCGCGGGGGTGGAGGCCGCGGCCGCCCGTTCGACCCCGGGAACGGAGCGAACGGATTCGAGCGACGCGGACACGAGCATGCCCGCGATGGAAAGGTTCGACCTCACCGTGTTGGTGAGTTGCGTCGGAGAAACGACCTCCGCCGGGACCGGCTCCAGGCGGATGGATTGGTTGGCGATGTGGTCCGTCACGGTAAACGTCCCTGTCTCGGCATGCGAGTACCCGCTCGCGTCCGCGGAAAGAGCGTACGTCGTGTTCGGCACGTACCATCCGAATTGCCCGTCCGTTGTTGTCGTCGCCGGGTTGAACTGCGCGAAGGGGGATCCGTCCCAGGGGGCAGTACCGTTTGCGACCAGCGTGACGTTCGCGTCTCCGACGCGAGAGATTTGTCCGTCCTGTTGGAAGTAGGCGTACCCGTCGCCTTCGACCTCGAGGGTAAACGTGATGGACTGGACCGTTCCATCCGCATAGCTGAGGCTCACCGCGGTTCCGTAGTCGGCGGGCGCACCTGGGGAGGTGACGTCGGCCGCATACGTCGAGCCGTCCTGGGCCATGGCCATGATATAGGCGCTGGCGCCAAGGATGAGCTGCACGCGGGAGACTGGCTTCATGAGATGCTTTGTTTCAAGCATCACGCGTAACGGGCGGTTGCCGAGCAAGTGAACCGTGCCGGAGCCGGACGGTTCGAGCTCGATCTGCCCGTTGGCGACAAGGAACGAGACATCCCCCTGTGGGACAAGCTCCCCGGCCGCGACCGTGGTCGGGGGGATGGGAAGCGCCGGCTCTGCGGGGGTTTCTGTCCCTGCAGGGACTGCCGCCGAAGGAATCGCGGTCGTCCCAGTCGCGGCCGGAACGGTCGGCTCCCCTTCGGGAGGAGTCACTACAGGTAAAGGAACCTCTGCAGGTATGGGCACCTCTTCTACTGACGCATTCGGGGTACCCGAACCGAGAGCGCCAGAAGCGAACTGCCCAACGGTGTCATATGCGAAGACACCGACGTAATAGGTTGTGCCGTCTGTTAGACCGGAAACGTTCGTCGAGTTGGCTAGGCCCGTGTAGACAACCGAGCAGCTCGAATCTGTCGGGCCTGACGGGTATCCCGCGGAACAAAGGAGGACGCGCACGCCTGCCAGATCGGCATCGGTCGGATTCGACCAGCTGATCGTAAGCGTTCCGTCGCCTGGCACGACGGACAAGTCGGAGACATTCGTCGGGGCCGGGTTCGACGTGGTTGCGAACGTCGCGTCCGTCGACGACGAGGAATTTCCCGACGCATCCGAGGAAAGAACGTCGAAGTGATAGGTCGTTCCCGCGTCCAGCCCTGTCAGGATGACCGAGTGGGTCGTGGTCAACGACGAGTCGCCGACGGTCGTCCCGTAGGACGAGGTCGGGCCGTAGTGGACGTAGCTCGTCGCTGGCTCGTCGGTCGTCCAGGTGACCGTGACGGACGAGGACGAGGTGACGGTCGCGACGACGTTTGAGATGACCGGCGCGCTCGCGTCGGCAGTCATGAAGGTCTGATCCACAGAGACGGCCTCGTTCACGCACAGGTCCTTCGACCGGGCGCGAACGTGGTAGGTCGTTCCTTCGGAGAGCCCCGACAGAACCTTGGAGTGAGACGTGACGAGGCTCGTGTCCGACTCCGTGCCGGACAGATAGGACGTCGTGGTCCCGTAGTCGACCGCGCTGTCCGCGTTCTCGTCGGTGGTCCAGCTGACCGTGGCTGACGAGGTCGTGACGCCCGAGATCGCGATCGAGGAAACCCCCGGCGCGGTCGAGTCGCCGCATCCGCCGCCGCCACCTCCGCTGCCGCCTCCCGCCGACGGGACCGTTCCCGTCACTCCGACCGATCCCGACTCAAGCACGGGAAGCGCGATCGATCCGGAGTCGCCGAACGTTCCGGCGATGGAGAGATAATAGGTTCCCGCGGTTGGCGGGTTCGCGATCTGGTCTGCCCCGATCCCCGAGGCCGCCGCGTTGTTTCCGATCCTCACCGAAATCTCGCTTCCCGCCGCGATCGTTCCGCCGTCGCCGGCGCAGATCGTGACCGTAAGCTCGTCGGACGCCATCGCGACGGATGCCTGCTCCGCGCCACCGCAATTCGCCGCGGTGGTGAGGTCGACCCCGTCGTCCTGAACGTCCACGTCGTCCTCCACGATCGACGCGGTGTCGAATGCCGTGGAGAATCCGAGGACGACCGTCTCGCCTTCGGACACGCCGCTTGGGGTGGTGAAGACCACCGTATGATTCGCGCCTGCCGACGTTTGAAGCGACGTCGGGGTGTCGTTCGCCGTGGTGACCGTGGCCGCGTATGAAGCAGCCGCAACCAGCATCGTTACGCTAACGATGAGGAATACGACGCTCCAGAACGATTTTGACCAGCGGTTGAACACACACGATTATTGCGATCCCGTCCTGATGCGTCCGAGCCGGTCCCGGCCGCGCGACAGGAGTTTCCAAAGAGCGAGGAGAATCACGACGGCCATCGCGGCGGTCAAAAGGAGATGCCAGGGAAGCGTCCAATAGGACGCGGTTTTCGAAAAGGTCTGGGAACCGGACGCGACCGTAAGCTTTGCCGTGACGGGACCGATCGCGAAGTTTGCGACCTCGGACCGGAGCGCGTCGCCGAAGCTCGACGGGATCGGACCGATCGATCCGGCGAACGAGCGCGTGGTCATTGGAAGGACGCGCGATTGTTCTGAATTGATCGGCTGAGAAAGAAGCGTCCGTCCGATTGCGTCGACGAGCGTGATCGTCCCGCTTGGGACTGCCACGACGTTTCCCTGGTTCTGCACGCGAAAGTTGAACCATCGCGCCAGCTGGAGCGACGTATTCCCGGAGTTCGTCGCGCCAAAGTCGAGCAGCGCGAGCTTCTCGACCGTCTCTCCCTGGACCGTGACGAAGAGGAGGGAAGCCATCTTCGCGTTGATCGCAGCGCCGTTCGTCGCAACGACCTCGGAAGAGGCAGCGGAGACGGTAATCGCGGCGTAAGCCGTTCCCGACGGAACCGCGTCGGGAATCGTAACCGTGAACGGGACGTCCACCTTCGTATTGGCGGGAACCGTGACCGTCTTTATCGGAAACGCAATCCACTCGGGGAGGCCCGAGTGATCCGTCTCAAATGGAATGAACTTCGGCGTCGACGTTTCGTCCGGGACGAACTTGAGCGTCCCGAGCGTGAACGTCTGTTCGGCGCTCCCGTCGTTGATGACCGCGATCGTGTCCTTGATCGTCTCGCCGCGCCGTCCCGAAAGGTCGAGAGAGGCGGGGGCGACGGCGAAGGCAAGGGCGCGACACGGCATCCACAACAGGACGACCGCACAGATGAGGGGGAGGAAGAATCGTCGGGACATATTAGTAGTGTCCGGAGACGATGAGCGTGAGCGTCTGCGCGTAGCTTCCGGAGACCGTTGCCGAGGAAATGGATGCCTTTGTGACGAGAAAGTTGCGATCATCCGATGCTGCTGCGTCGTTGTCCGCGACCGTTAGGAACGACGTCGAGATCGCAGAATCCTCCGTATCGAATGTTGACGAGCCGATGTCCGAATCGGACGAACGCGCGCCATATTCCTCCGAGCCAGCCGTGACGGACCCGTCGGCGACCGGGTTGATCGTTTCCGAGCCGTCGCGTAAGTCGCCGTCGGAAAGAATCTGGACCGCGTATCCGCTCAAGGCATTCGTGCTGACGTTCATCCCGATGACGGATGTGCGGACGGCCGAGGCGCTCAAGGTACCGAACCCCAATGCGTCTCCGCTGAGGAGCACGACGTAATCATTGGTTCCGTCGATCACGGGCACGACTCCGCCGTCCTTGAGAGCGTCGACGGTAATCGAGCCTGCCGCCGTCGAGACGATCTTGCCGATCGCCGTGACCTGACCGGCCCCCTTGTCCTGCAGAAGCGCAATCATGTTTCCGACGGAAAGCCCGGCCGGATTGCATGTGATCGTCAGCCCCGCAAGTCCAGTCGCGGCCTTTGAGACGGAATTGTCCTGCGCAAAGAACGTGAAATCGAGCACCTGAACCGCCATGCCTTCGCGATAACCCGCCCCGAGCCCATAAGATGCGCTCGTTGAGTCGCCGGTGCCTGCGTTTCCGGTCGTGTCCTGGAGAACATAGGAAGCGGAGGAGCTTGTGTCATCCCCGCCATTTCCAACGGTATCCCACCGAATTTGGTAACTCGCAGAGTCCATTTGGGCGGAGGTACAAACTGCCGTACCAAAAAACCCCAGAATTACCATGGCTGCGACTGACGTTCGCATAATTCGACCATTCGGTAGCTCCATTATACCTTGAATACACGCTTTCGTCAATCAATTTATTAGCTTAAATTAGCCAAATTATTCATAAATAAACTAAGGAACTGTGAGGAATCCTCAAAGTTACCCACAAAATCTTCACTTTTTAAGAACTTATCCACTTTGTTATAAGTTTGTCTACACAGGTGTGGACAAGTGAACAAAATTTGCTCGGCTTCTACTGAATTGTCAATGACTGACAAAATAATTCAATAACTTTTATGTCAAAAAATTTGTCATCATATCCAGTAGCGACCAGTGTTCATTTCACGTCCAAACGCAGACAGTATTACCCGCTTTGTGATTACGAGAAGTCATCAGGCGACGAAACAATCTTTGCGATGAACTGAATCTGTATTCATTCGCAATGCCAATGGCATGACACGATGGAGTTGCAGCCCATTGAACTGTAGCAAGCACCACAACCATGATTATTTGACTATGGGAAATTTGAAAAATATCTTTTGCGATTTGTCTCGTAGAGGATCAATATCAAAAATATTTCTTTATACTTTATTCGGTTGATATTCATCTTGTTTCACATGGAACTCGATATTTCCACTTCTTATCATCTGGTCTAACGTAAAAATTAAACTTCCCGATGTAAGTAAGATGGAAGTCCAAAGAACCATCGCATTATGAAATGCCCTTATGCGACGCGGCAATCTCTACAAGGACTTGCCAGCTTCGACCGGAATGACACTTGGACGAATACTGCAGAGCCGTGGGAACGGCCACTACAAAAAAGACTCATCTTTCGATGAGTCTTTTTTGGTGGACCAGTGGGGAATCGAACCCCAGACCTCTGCAATGCGAATGCAGCGCTCTACCATCTGAGCTACTGGCCCATATAACAAATCTTATTCCGTCGATTGTAAATGTTCCGCGTGAAACAGCTGAGACTAAGTTCGATGGCTTGCCATTCGAAGCTCTGAATCCAACCACTCTAGATTCATGAACTCTTTTCTACAAAGCACTCAATCTACAATGCTAGAGCGTAGGATGGTGCCCCCAGAGGGAATCGAACCCCCATCTTGCCCTTAGGACGGGCCAGCTCTATCCGTTGAGCTATGTGGGCACGCAATGTTTGCCCCTGTCACCGGATAGACCCGCTCGTTTTACAACCAAGCGTCGTAAAACGTTTAGCTTATCCACTCGCTCCTGCATAGCCGAGGCATGCTATACTTGTGCGGCAGTGCCGAAATTATAGAGCACCTTAACGATCCCGTCAAAGGCCGTATGGTAATAGCCCCCTTCGCATTTGTCCTTATCGTCGTCGGCCTACTTATTGTCCTCTGTTTCCTGGCTTTTTTAGCATTTAGCCGTCGGTCCTCCGCGCCAGTCGCACAGGATCCGGCGGTCCTTGTGAATATCTTGAACGACCTTCGACGCGAACTTACGGACGCCACCCACAAGAACCGCACGGAGGTCCAGCAGCGCCTCGACGTCATGAGCGACCAGCTTCTCAAAGGCCTCTCGGAATCGTCGAGCACCCTTCAAAAGCACTTTGCCCACAGCTTAGGTACGTTCAAGGACGTCACGGAGCGCCTCACCAGGATCGACGAGACCAACAAGCAGGTCCTCGAGTTTTCCACGCAGCTCCAAAGCCTCGAAAACATTTTGAAGAACCCGAAACAGCGAGGAATCCTTGGAGAGTACTGGCTCGAGACACTCCTTGGGCAGGTTCTTCAGCCGGGACAGTACAAGATGCAATACGACCTCGGCGTCGACGACGAAACGGGAGCAAAGCTTATCCCGGACTCTGTCATTTTCGTCAAAGAAATGTTGATACCTATTGACGCAAAATTCTCGCTCGAAAATTACAACAAGGTTTCCCTCGAGTCCGATCCGGCGCGTCGTGAAATCCTTGAGAAGGAATTCAAGTCCGACGTCAAAAAACGCATCGACGAAACGTCCAAGTACATCAAGCCGGACCGCGGCACCACGAACTTCGCCTTCATGTTCGTCCCGGCCGAAGGGGTCTACCACAGCCTCATCGGCGCTTCCGTCGGCGCCGTCGCGGTCAACTCGCGCAACCTCATCGAGTATGCGTTCGAGAAGGGTGTCATGATCGTCTCGCCCACGTCCTTCTACGCCTACCTCCAGACGGTTCTCCTCGGTCTCAAGGCCCTGCAGATCGAAGAGAGTGTCAAAGAAATCCAACAGTTCGCCGAGCAGCTCGTCCGCCACCTTAAGTCGTACGAGGATTTCCACAACAAGGTGGGAAAGAACTTGGAGGCAACGTACAAGGCATTCGCGGATTCCGGGAAGGAGTTTAAGAAGATCGACAAGGATATCTTCAAGATCACGGGGGGAACCGCGGGAAAGTCACTCCTGCCAGTCGAGATCGATCGTCCGGTTATTGAGTAACCGACGATTGCCATCCCGTCGATTCCGTGTTAAACCGTTCGCAAATAGCGAACGGTTTTCGATTCTATGGAGCTCTGGCAAGAGGAATTGCAACAATGCGTCCGCACGCTCGACCAGCTTGAGCGTTTTGTTGCCATCGAAAACCGCGACGAGATGAAGCGCGTCCTCGCGAACATGCGGCTCTCCATCACGCCGCACACGCTGAAGCTGATCGACTTCGCGAACATGGCCGATCCGCTTCTACTCATGGCCGTACCGCAGGCGAAGGAGCTGTCGATCACGCCCGAGGAGATGGCCGATCCGATTGGCGACGACGCGAAATCGCCCGTCCCGTTCCTCACGCACCGGTATCCCGATCGCGTCCTCGTGTACGCGACCTTTTCCTGCTCGCACTACTGCCGCTTCTGCTTCCGCCGCGAAAAGACGGGCGCCGCGTCTCCCGGCCCATCGACGTACGACATGGACATCATCGAGGCATATCTCGTCGCGCATCCCGAGGTCGACGAGGTGATCCTCACCGGTGGAGATCCGCTCACCCTGCTCGACGCGCAGATTGAGGACTGGCTCGTTCGCCTTCGCCGCGTCCCGACCGTCGCGCGCATCCGCTTCCACACGCGCGTGCCCGTGAACCTCCCGTCGCGCATCACCGACAACCTCGTCGAGATCCTTCGACGGTATCAGGATGCGACGCACCCCATCTTCATCGTCACGCATTTCAACCATGCGCGCGAGATCGCGACGGAAAACGTCGAGGCGATCGCGAAGCTCGTCGACGCCGGCATCGTCGTCCGCAATCAATCCGTTCTTCTGCGCGGAATCAACGACGACGCCGCGACGCTCACGCAACTTTTCAAAACGCTCACCAACATCCGCGTCGTACCATACTATCTTCACCAGCTCGACCTCGCCCGCGGCACCAACCATTTCCGCGTCCCCATCGCCGAAGGAATCGACCTTATGCGACAGCTGCAAGGAACGGTCACGGGAATCGCCATCCCGAGATACATGCTCGACCTGCCGGGAGGAAAAGGAAAGGTCCCGCTGTCGCACCCGTTCGTCCGTCAAACCCAAGTTTCCCCTCCTCATAGGGAGGAGGGGTCAGGGGTGGTCGACGCGAACGGTCTCGACTGGACCGCCGACTCGCCATTTGGCGAAACCGTCCAATACGTCGAGCCGACGTAAATCATTGACCTTTTCCAAACCCCGGGCTATACTCCCCTCACGCTATTTATTCCCACGCTCACGGGAACACATACGATATGCCGATAAAAGCAAACGCAAAGAAGGCCCTTCGCCAGTCGCTCAAGCGCGCCGTGCGCAACAAGGCGGTGAAGGACGAGATCAAGTCGCTCCGCGTGAAGTTCCGCAAGCTGGTCACCTCGAAGGAAGTGACGGCCGCCGCGGAGGCCGCGCGCCTGCTCGGAAAAAAGCTGGACAAGTCGGCTTCCAAGAAGGTCATGAAGAAGAACACCGTCGCGCGCCTCAAGAGCCGCATGATGGGAAAGCTGAACGCCATCAAGAAGGCATAGGCAAATCCGACCCCGCCGTTCATACCGGCTGGGTCGTTTTGTTTTGATCGATGCGTTGACAATCCCTCAAAAATCCGCTATCATCCTCGCTTGCGCCGTAATGGTTCGGCGCAGGGTTCGTTTTCACAACCGTTCGACAATCTCGTCGAATCCGACACAACCCCGAGGCACCATGTTCCTTCTGCTCATCATCGCCGGCTGTTCCACGCCCGCGCCCGTCACGAACAACTACTACGAGACCGTGTACGAGGTCGCGCAGGATACCGGTCCCGAGACCGTTCCCGCCACGGTCGAGGACACCGGCTGGCAGGAGATCGACCCGCCGAGCGAGCTCGATCCCACGGTCACCCCCGAGGAACTCGCGCTCGATCCGTTCGCGCAGGACGGGGTCGTGTACTGGTTCGACGTCTCGGAAACCCAGGTCGCGCAGATGAACGCAGACTGGCAGAACGGCGATTACGGGTGGTACGGGCCGCTCTACTCGGTCGACGACGAGGGGTCCGGCGACACGTATGCCGACCACCTGTACGTGTTCGACGGGACCAACTCCGCGGACTACGGCAAGGTCCAGGCGACCGTCGTCGGCCAGTCGTCCGGCACCACGTGGACGACCTCGACCATCCCGAACCTGTCGCTCGACAGCAACGAGTTCGTGGACGGCGAGTACTTCGACTACGCGGAGCTGCTCGACCATGGCCGGCTCAACAACGAGAGCGTCGGCTCGATGATCGGCGAGCCGCTCGCGCTGTCCATCTGGGACGCGGCGGGCTACGCGGTCCCGCGCACGAGCTACGCCTACGTGGGCGGAACGCCGTGGCAGGACGACAAGATTCTGGTCCCGTACGCCTTCGTCGAGGTGTACAAGCCCGCGTTCTGCGCGGACCACGCCGACTTCTTTGGCGGCGGGTGCGCGAACATCTGGGAGTGGTACTCCTACGACATCAGCGCCGCGAACGTGGCGTCCATCAACCAGTTCTGCGAGACGCACGACGGGTGCACGACCGACCGCCTGTCCGAGTTCGCCGACGCGGTGGACGCGAATGCCTACCAGGAGGGATTCGAGGCCGCCACGGCCGAGTACTTCGACTGGCCGGCGTTCCAGACCCAGATGTGCCTCTCGTGGTACGCCCAGACCGGCGACGACTACGTTCACAACCTGAACAACATCGTCATGATCGAGGGCGACGACGGGAAGTTCCGCGTCATGCCCTGGTCCACGGACATCAACGCCGGCCTCGCCTGGGGCGGCGCCTGGACCGGAATGGACCTGTGGGGATATTCCACCATGTCCGTCGGCTGCGAGTACGACTCGCAATGCTGGCAGGAGACGGTCGACACGTGTAACGGCCTGCTCGACCAGATGGAGGCGCTCGACCCCGCGAACACGATCTTGCCCGACCTGTACGAGCGCCTTCGCTCGGCCGCCGCGCCCTGGGGCGACGACGGAGGCGACGGGATGCTCCGGTCGCCCGACGCCGGAGAGTACGCCGTCGCGTACGAGTTCTACTCGACGCGCGTCGACGCGGCGCGCGAGGAACTCGCGGCGTACGTCATGCCCGACGGCTGCAGCAACCCGTACGCCTGGGATACCGGCGGCTCGGCGGGATGCGGCGACACGGGAGCGGTCGACACGGCGACCGTCGACACCGGAGTCGTCGACACGGCCGTTCTCGACACGGCACTCTGACCGCGCGCTACTCTGCGCGCGTTTTTTCTTTGCGCGACTGTGCTATGATGTCCGCACATGGAAACGACAAAAAATTCCGCGACGACAAGAGATGTCCTTCTTGTCTTCTGGCGGCACGCGCGAAAATACAAATCGAGCGTCTTCCTCATCCTCGGGTGCATTCTCCTCGCGACCGCCCTCGACGCGGCTCAGCCCTGGTTCTACAAGATGATCTTCGACACGCTCGGCTCGGTAACCCCGGCCGTCGCAACGATCGCGATCTTTCTGCCCGCGCTCTCGATGATGATCGCGACGCGCGCGCTCGGCTGGCTCCTCTGGCGCGTCATCGCGCTAAGCACCGACCGGTTCCAGCCGAACGTGATGGTCGATCTCGAGCAGTCGTCGTTCGAATATCTGCTCGGCCACTCGTATCGATTTTTCGCGGACCACTTCGGCGGGTCGCTCGTCAAAAAGATCGGCAGGCTGTCACGCGCCTTCGAGCGCCTCGCCGACGAGATCGAGTTCCAGCTCCTTCCGACGGTCGTCATTGTCACAGGATCGACGATCGTTCTCGCTCTGCGATTTCCGCCAATTGCGATTGCCTTCCTCCTGTGGTGCGCCGTGTTCGTCTGGTTCAACGTCATGGCGTCGCGATGGGCCGTGCAGGCGGACATCGAGCGGGCGCGGCTGGATTCCGAGGCGGGCGGCGTGCTCGCCGACGCCATCACGAACGCGATCACAATCAAGCTGTTTCCGTCGGGCGGGTTCGAGGCCGGACGGTTTCGCAAGGCCAACCGCGCCTACGCCGACGCGCAGACCATCGCTTGGGACCGCCACGAGCTCATCAATGCGACGCAGGGGATGCTCATGATCGGCATCGACGTTACGCTCATGTGGGTCGGCATCGTCTACTGGAAGCGCGGCGTTCTCACGCTCGGCGACCTCGCGCTTATCCAGACGTCGCTCGGGATCGTCTTCCGCAAGCTGTGGGACATTGGCCGCTCGTTCCGGCACGTCTACGACTCGTTCGCGGACGGAAAGGAGATGGCCGAGCTCCTCCTCGAGCCGCACGAGGTTCGCGACCGGCGCGGCGCGAAGGCGATCGTGGCGACGAAGGGACAAATCGAGTTCGACGACGTGACGTTCTGCTTTCAAAAGACGCGCTGCGTTCTGGAACGCTTCAACCTGACGATCAAACCGAAGGAAAAGGTCGCGCTCGTCGGACCGTCCGGCGCCGGAAAGACGACGATCACAAAGCTGCTGTTCCGATTCTACGACGTCGACGAGGGAAGGATTCTCATCGACGGCCAGGACATCGCGAGGGCGACGCAGGACAGCCTGCGCGACCAGATCTCGCTCGTGCCTCAGGAGCCAATCCTGTTCCACCGCACGCTGATGGAGAACATCCGCTACGGGAGGCAGGACGCGACGGACGAGGAGGTAAGGGAAGCGGCCAAGCGGGCGCGATGCGACATCTTCATCGACGAGCTGCCGGACGGCTACGGCACCTACGTCGGCGAGCGCGGCGTGAAGCTCTCCGGCGGCGAGCGCCAGCGCGTCGCCATCGCCCGCGCCATCGTGAAGAACGCGCCCATTCTCGTGCTCGACGAGGCCACGAGCTCGCTCGACTCCGAGTCCGAGCGTCTCATCCAGGACGCCCTCCACGAGCTGATGAAGGACAAGACGGTCATCGTGGTCGCGCATCGGCTTTCGACGATCATGGAGATGGATCGCATCCTCGTCATCGAGGGAGGAAAGATCTCCGCGCAGGGAACGCACAAGGAGCTGCTGAAAAAGAAAGGAACGTATCGCAAGCTCTGGGACATCCAGGCGGGCGGGTTCGCGGAGTAGCAGACGGACGCCGCCGACTGGTGTCGGCGGTTTTCAGTTTATAAAAAATCCGACGGGACGAATCCGTCGGAAGTGACTCACTTGGCCGTCTGCTCAGCGGGGAGCGAAATGATGAGCCCGCTGCCCGCGCCTTCGACCATGGGGCGCTTGCCGTCCCACTTCTGCACGGCCTGGTAGAGGATCAGCTCGTGCGAGAGCGACTTCGTGATGAGGTCGTTCGACTCACTGATGCCCCTTGCCGCGGCGATCTGCGCCGCCGCCTCGCCCTCGGCCTTGGCCACCGCCATCTTGGCCTCGGCCTCGGTCTGGCGCAGCTGGTTCTCGCGCTGGATCGCGGTCTGCGTCGCCGTGATCTTCGCGTTGATCGCCTGGGTCACCGTGTCCGGCACGCGCAGCGCGCCGACGAACCCGAGCTGCTGGATGGTGACGCCGATGTCCGTGACCTGCTCGGTGAGCCGCGCGCGCACCTTGGCGAGGAACTCCTCCTTGCCGGGACCGTAGATGTCCTCGACGCCGTACTCGCTCGCCGTCTCGTTGAGGGCGTCGCGCGCGCTGTTGTGGAGGAAGCCGTTCGTGAACTTCGTCACGTCGTCGCTGCGGAACTTCACGTAGAACGCCGGGACCTTCGCCGGCTCGAGCTGGTAGCTGATCGACACGTCCGCGTTGATGACGAGTCCCTCCTTCGACGCGAAGGAGAACTCCTCGTTCGTCGGGTTGCCCTCGCCGATGTCCTTCGTCCACACCGCGGTCTGCACGAACGTGGGGTAGCTGTACACCGTCTCCGTGATCAGGTTGTACCAGACCCAGCCCGTGGACAGCGGGATCTCGTCGACGCCGCGGTCGTCGCCGTTCATGTTGATGACGACGCCGACGTGCCCTGGGTCGATCGTGGTGCAGCCCGAGAGCTGCGACGACGCGATCGCCGCGAACAGCAGGGCGACGGCGGGCGGAATGCCGGACGGCTTGAGCAGGCCGACGACCCGCCTCACGATCCAGACCATCGCGACCGTCTCGCCGATGGTCGTCGCGAGACCCAGGAACAGCCCGGAGACGTTGGCGAGCGTGCTCGGCTGATTGAACAGCCAGAACGTCACGTTCGTGAGCAGCATGCCGGCCACCGCTACGGCCAAGGCAAGAAACAAGTAGGGAACCACCTTCAAGAGACCTCCAGAATCGGCAATCCGCGCGGAATGCGCTAAGAAAACCGAGCCGGAAATATAGCAGAAGCGAGCGGGAATGTCAACGGATCAGCGCGGTCGTCACCAAGTCCACGGCCAGCTCCGCGTCGAGCACGCCCGACTTCATCCCCGCGTCATATCGAAAAAGAAGATCGTGCGTCGCCCGAAGATCGTCGAGCGTAAACTTGCGCGCCTGGTCGATTGCCTTCTGCGCGACGAACGGATTGAGCTCCATGTCGGCGGCGAGCTGCGACGACGTGGCACGTGGGTTCTCGTCGAGCGAAGCGCGCGCCCCGAGCAACAGACGTACCTGCCGCGCGAGCATTCCGAAGATGGCGAAGTCAGAGCCGCCCGCGAGACGCTCTTCTTCGAGCAGGCGAATCGCGCGCGCCGGTTCCCTTCGGCTGATCGCGTCCACGAGCGCGAAGATCTCGCCGTCGAACGTGGCGCGGACCAGCAGGTCGACGTCGGAGAGCGCAATCGCACGTCGGGGGGAATACGCGACGAGCTTCCTGATATCGCCATCCATCTGCCACAGGTCGCCGCCGACGCGGTCGCAGAGTTCGCGCAGCGCATCTGGCGCGATCTGCCCGCCCAGTTCCTTGATCCGATCGCTCGTCCACTTCGACAATGCTTGTCCCTCCAACAGCGGGCACGCGTACAAGTGAACGTCTGTCCCTTTCGACAGCAACGCGAACAGCGGTTTCTTCTCCAGCGCCTTCGGCTCGAGCGTTTCCCAAAGGACGACCACGGACGAATCCGGCGTATTCGCCAGGCTCGCCCACTGGTCCTTCGCGTCCGCCTTCGTCGTGGCGACCAAGTCCCGAATCACCACCATGCGCTTCGATCCCATGAACGGCAAACTCGACACCGCCTGCAGAATCTCTCCCGGCTTGTCCGACGACGCAAACTCCGCCAGGTTGAACCCGGCCTTGTCGTGTTTCTCCAAAAACGCCTCGCGCAGCTTGGTCACCTTCTCCTGCGCGCGAAACGTGTCGTCGCCGTAGACGAGGATCAGCATAGTGACCGCATAGTATCGCGATGGGAGACGATTGACAAAACGCCCGAATTCCGATAGTGTGGTAACGCTTCTGGAGTATCTCGTGATTCCTGAGTTCATCGAAACCGATCCTTCCGTCCGGCAGTTCGAACGGTATGTCCGCCGCTTCTACGGCGAGGAGGAGCTGCTTTGCGGGTCGCTGCTCACGGAGAGGGTCCGAATGCTTGTCTGCGTACGCTACAATCGCGCGAGGCTCATGGGGATCCAAGAGGACCTGGCGCTCGGAATCGCGATTCTGGCCGCCGAGATCGACGCGGTCCGAAGCGTCATGGACGCGCTGGACGACGCTTTCCCCGCCAGCGTCGCGTTTGACCGGCAAGCGGGCGAACGCGACCTCGTCCACGGGGCTACCGACCGCGTCGCGAGGTTCCTTCGGCGCCAATTCGCCCCTCCGGTCATCTTCCGCGTCTTCGGCTGGCTCAATCGCAACCCGGTCCGCGGCCGATCCAGGCAGGATTATTCCCGCGAGATCACGAACCTTCTGGCCGCCTGGCCCGATCCCGCCACGTCCGCGATCAACTGATCGTGGAATTTTTTTACAAAAATCCGCGCAGTTAATCCACGATGTGCCGAATCGCGATCGCCGAAAGCATCCCAATCGACGGGTCGCGCGACAAATGGTAGCTCGCGTAGACGTCCG
>JAHFIS010000001.1:0-2310 GCA_023246275.1 Candidatus Uhrbacteria bacterium | reverse complement strand
CGGCCCGATCGACGGCCCGATCGCTACTACCAACGCTAAGCGTTGGTAGTCGGTTGCCATCGCGCGGACCGCCTCGATCGCAACGCCGGCCATGACGCCCTTCCAGCCGGCGTGGACGATGGCGACAGTGCGCGTCGACGGATCGGCGAGAAAAATCGGGAGGCAGTCGGCGGTCTTCGTGGCGATGACGGTCGACGGGATCGCCGTCACGAGGCCGTCGCAGTCGGCGACGCGATTAACCTCAACGTTTTTTTCCATGTCTCCCCTCTTTCGTTCAAGGAGGGGTTGGGGGTGGTCCTCGACGGTCACAACGTTCCTCCCGTGAACGTTCTCCGACGCGACCAGCTGCGACGGATCCAATCCCAACGCGCGCAAAAACCTCGCGCGGTTCTTACCCGTCGCGTCCACTTCGGCGACATTCGGATACCGCGTCGATCCGAACGCAAGCATCGCGGTTCCGTGGACGAGCCAGTCTTGCCTCGACAATAGTTCGGATTGCCAGATGTCATTCATACTCCGAGACGGTTCGACCCATGATGATCTTTTCCGCCGATGATGTAAACTGTACGCATATGATGGATCGATTCGCTCCGCCCGAAGTCATCGCCGCCGCCGAGCGCGAGGCGGTCGCAAGGCGCTACGACAAGAAGTCGCTTTACTTCGACCCGGAGCTGTTCATGGAAGGATACGACGCCATGGCTGCCGAGTTCGACGCGGCCGATCGGGCCGGGCGACGCACGATTCTTACCAACCGCTACTTCGACGGGTTCGCGCCGGTGGACGACGAGGAGATCGTTGACTCGCAGTTCGAAGACCGGTTCATCGTCGCGGCGCCGGAACGACTTGCGTCCGGGGAACCGGGTGTGAGGGAAGGGGATCTGGACCGCGTCCTTCTTGAGTCGCAGCGCGACTATTATGAGCGAACCCCGGGAAAGATGTGGCAGCAGGGCCCGTCGCGCGTCTTCGACCTTCCGCCGGGGCATTTTATCGAGATCGAGTCGCTCGGCCGCCAGGACGTGGTCGGCTCCCACGCGTTTTCCGCTTGCACGGCGATCGTCGCCCGGTCGGGCCCGAAGGTTTTCATGGCGCACATCTTGATGAGCAATGAGGAAGACATCAATCGGACCCTCGAAAAAATGCGCTCCCTCGGCTACGCGACGAATGACACGCGGCTCTTCTCTCCGTTCTGGATCGAAAAAGACGGCACGGTCGTCGACTCCTGGAACCATGACCTGGAAAAGATCGCGAACGAACGCGGATTACAAATCGACTTTTTTCCATACATCGGATCCGCCGTCCACAACCCCGACAACATCCGCCACACCACCGTCTTCGCCGGCCGCGACGCGCTCTGGTCCGTCGGCTCGGATTTCAAGACGATCTATAAGAAGACAAAGCACGGCGAGGTCGCCCAGCTGCGAACGGTCATCCGCGGCCTGACGTATCGCGACTACGAGTGACGGTTCAACATCTTGCGAGGCTACAAGGCATGTCATCCGTTCGTCCAAATGAAAAGGATCCGGTACCGAGTACCGGATCCTTTTATCACGCAGCGTTATTCGACCGCGGGTGGCAATAGGATTGACAAAATGCAAAAATCCCTATACCCTGACGGTCTGTTCAGTCCGAAGGGACGAGGAGGAACAGTGGAACTTCAGACATTCGTCATCGAGACAGAATCCCTCAAAACGGCTATGGAAGCGCTGCGATTCGCGATGGGCGCGCACTTCAAGGACCTGTCGAAGGTCACTCTGTGCCACGTCGGCCCGGCGGATTCGTTCTTCCGGAAAATCGGGCTCCACAGAGTACCCGAGACGGCACTTCCGTTCCTCGCGGTCACCGCTGACGAGCCCTCGCTCTGGATCGACCGGTATAAGAAACCGAGGCTGCGCACGGAGACGCACGATTCCCTCGACAGGGCCGTCGCGTCCATCGGAGAGATCGTCCGTAGTGGGAACGACGACCTTCACAAGCAATTCGCCGCGGCATGCGGCGATGGCTACGGCCCAGGCTTCTATCCGCACGACGGAAGCATCGAAACCGGCTACGAGGTTCGGCTCGTCGATGGATGGCCACGGACCTTCGCGATCTCGCTCTGCCACATTTACTACGGGAACTGACCCCGTACGCTCGCCATCTGGCGAGTTTTTATATTTCGTCGCAAAGAAATGGCTCCGGTACTTAGTACCGGAGCCATTACGATTCCAATTTCTATTTTCCCATTTTCCATCCCTCCATCTCCCCCCAGTTCTTCCCAACCTCCACTTCCACGACCAACGGCACGTCGAAGCTTGCGACCCCCTCCATCAT
>JAHFIS010000099.1 GCA_023246275.1 Candidatus Uhrbacteria bacterium | reverse complement strand
TTATCGCCAACCGTTGCAGGCTTGCACGGTCGTCGCGATGACCACCCCCGACCCCTCCTTGAACGAAGGAGGGGAGATCAAGGTCGAATTCGACGAGCCAGTCCGAGCCGTGACTCCTGGCCAGTCAATCGTCCTCTATGACGGCGAGGAGATGATCGGCGGAGGGATCATCGTCTAAATTACTACCAACGCTTAGCGTTGGTAGTTGGCGAAAGTATCACTCGGTCGCGTAGTGGTAGAAGTCCGCGACGGACGCGGCGTTCGTGTCGAATGGGGTTTTGATGATGGAAACCGGCGGCGTCTCATGGACGTTGACCGGTTTTTGGATGTCGATGGGCGCGGATCCCTTTGTCGTTACCATCGCTGACGTTCCAAGCGGGGCGACGGTCACGGTCTCGAGGAAATCGTAGTTGACGACCGAGATCGCCCCGGACGCGATCGTCGTTGACGTAAAATTCGTCGTAACGGTCAAGGGGCCCGATGCGTACAGCCGCCCGCGAGACAGTTTGACGGATACCTTCCCGTCCTGCGCGTTTTCAATCGTCAGGGTCGTGTTCTCGTCGAGCGCAATGAGGACAGCCGCGACGGAGAGCTTCTCGCGTTCCCCGGCCTTCGTCGAAATCGTCTGGCCGCGCTGGTACGTCGCGTCCGATCCAACAATCGCGACCGTACGCTGCGGGATGTAGCCGTTTCCGCCAGCCCAGACGAAACCGAAACGCTGTCCGACGAGCAGCGTCACGACGATGAGGGCAAATATGGCATGCGGGGCGTATTTCATGTTAGAATCCTAGCATAACCCATCGATTTTCCCTATATGGCATTGCTGGAGTTCTACGGCGCCGAATGCGGTCACTGTCTCAAGATGATGCCGATGATCGACAGGCTGATCGAGGAAGGGATCGCCATCGAGAAGCTGGAGACGTGGCACAACACACAGAATGCGGAACGGATGGAAACGATTGACCGCGGGCTGTGCGGCGGGGTGCCGTTTTTCTACAATACGGATTCGAAGCAGTTCATCTGCGGGGAGACGGACGAGGAGACACTGCGCAAATGGGCAAACGGGGAAAAGGTATGAGACGGCTTGCCGCGGTCGTCGCGCTGATCGTTCTTGTCGGCGCGGGGTGCCCGTCGCAGCCGTCGACGGATCTGGCCGTCGGGGCGGGGGACACGCTGACGTTACGCGAGACGGTGCTTGGGATCGGCGGGAAGATCGCGGAGCTGTTTGGGGCCGGGACGAATCCCCAGACCCTCGTTCTCGGCGAGCGCGATGCGGCAATCGACGCCTCGCTATCCTGGAAAAAGGATGATGACTGGCAGACGGGCGCGTTGGTCCTCGATACGTCCGCGTCGCGACTCGTCCTTTCGTCCGCGCAGTACGACGGACTTGTCACGAGCGGTTCCGCGACCGTGAGCCTCGGGCTGTTCGACGAGACGGTCTCGGGGGCGCTGGACTGGACGGACTCGGCGAAGGCATTTCTGACGAGTCTGAACGTCTCGACGTCGGGATTCGACCTGCCCACGTCGTCGGACGTGCTCACGATCAAGACGGACGACCTGGCGGCCTCCGCCTGGATCCGCGTCGACGGGACGCTCCAGAAGGTCGACGCGCTGAAGGCGTCCAACTGGTTCGCGGAATACCTCGTCCTCAAGAATGCCGACAATCCGCTGATCCTTTCCGTCACGCTGAAACCGGCCGCCGACGCGTCATTCAACAGCGCACTAAGGGGATTCGAAGTCTCGGAAATCAAAACGACCTCGCCGTAAGCGGGGCCGTTTTCGATCGTCGATTAGCCAAGCCGGTCCACCCAGTGCGAGTCGACCTCTACCGTCAGGTCGAGGAACACTTTGCGCTGCATCACGGCTTCCAGCTCGTTGCGCGTGGACTGGCCGATTTCCTTGACGCCCTGGCCGCCCCTGCCGATGATCATGCGCTTGTAGCGCTCATCGGTGGTGTAGATGGTCGCGGCAACGTACAGCGTGCCATCCTCGCGGCTTTGCATGTCCTCGACCTCGACGTGGGTCGTGTACGGGACTTCCTCGCGCAGGCGCAGGAACAGCTTCTCGCGGACGAGCTCGGCAAGCCACAGCTCGCTCTTCATGCTCGTGACCTGGCCTTCCGGGTAGAACGCGTCGCCCTCCTTCGCGTAGGAGAAGATCTCGTCGATGAGCGTGTTTACGTTCGTCCCGGTCATGGCGGACACGTCGATCACGGTCGTGAACTGGTCGGCGAGGTCCTTGTAGTGGTCGAGGAACGCGCGGTCGCGGAGGTCGCACTTGTTGAGAACCAGGATCTTCGGCTTCTCAATGTTGCGGATGAGCGCCAGCGCCGACTTTTCCTCGTCGCCGATCGCGCGGGTCGGGTCCACGACGTAGACGATCACGTCCACGTCCTTCAGCGACTCCTTTACGAACTCCGCGAGCTTCTTCGTGAGCGCGTCCTTGGATTTCTTCATGAGTCCCGGCGTGTCCACGAACACGACCTGTCCGTCCGGGCGCGACAAAATGCCCTGCACCGGAAGGCGGGTGGTCTGCGGCTTCGGGGTGGTGATAGCCACCTTCGTTCCGACCATCGTGTTGAGCAAGGTGGACTTTCCCACGTTGCTTCGGCCGATGAGCACGGCAAAGCCGGACTTCTGCGGGACGGCCGGGATTGGGGTTTGTTTGGTAGACATGGCGGGAGAATATCAGGAAATCGAACGGGCGTCAATCGTAGACCTCACCCTGTCCCTCTCCTTTTAAAGGAGAGGGGAACGTAGCTCAAGCCGCGCGACGAACTCGATGTGCGGGGTGTGGGGGAAGAGGTCGAGGGCGGACGCGTCGGCGAGGCGGTATTTCGTCGAGAGGGCCGGGGCGCCGTTGGCGGTTCCGTTCCATTCCATCAGAAAACGCTCGTATTTGCAGGAGATATAGATGATCGTGGGCGGCGCGGCCTCAAGGAGGGTCTCGATGACCCTCGGGTGCATTCCGGCGCGCGGCGGGTCGACGATGACGACGTCCGGGGCGTAGCTCTTCCAGTCGAACTCCTCGGCCTTGGAGACGAAGTATTCGGCCTCGACGGCGTTGGCGGCGACGTTTTCCTTTGCGCAGGCGATTGCCTCGGCGTTCTCCTCGATCCCTGCGACCTTGATCGACGGGGACCGCTTTGCCAACGCGAGCGAGAAGAATCCCGACCCGCAGTAAAGGTCGAGGACCGTCGGGCTCGTCTTGCCCGCGACGGCTGTTTCGCAGTGACGGACGACCTCGTCCTGGAGCTTGGCGGCCATTGCCGAGTTCGTTTGGAAGAACGCGTTCGGGGTGATCTTGAAACGCACGCCGTTGATTTCCTCGTGGATGAACGGCTCGCCCTTGAGCGGGACGAGAACGTCGGAGATCGAGAGGTCGGTGATCCCGTCGTTGATCCCGTGGATGATCGAGGTCGCGCGGTCGCCGATCGCCGCGACGAGTCCTTCGGGACGAAACGCGTCGTTCGTCGCCGTCACGAGCGTGACCATGCGCTCGCCGGTGTTCTTTCCTTCGCGGATCACGAGATATCGAAAAAATCCCGCGTGAGTCTTTCCGTCCCAGAACGGCAGTCCCGTCGACTTTGCCCAATCGCGGACGGCATTGACGACCTCGACGGATTCGGGGGAGAGAAGGTAGCATGTCTCCAGGTTGAGGGCGGCCCACCATTTGTCGGGCATCTTGAGCCCGAGCTCGCCGTCGCGGCCGAAGGTGAAATCCATCCGGTTCCGGTAGTAGAACTGGTCGGGCGATGCGACGACGGATTCGACGGAACACTCGGTCGCGGCTTCCGCGAAGGTTGCCCGCAGCCGGTTCAGCTTCTCCAGCCGCTGTCGCGTATAATCCATGTGCTGCCACTTGCACCCGCCGCACGTCCCGGCATACGGACAGCGCGGCACGACGCGGTCTGGCGACGGGACGACGATCGCGTCGAGCTTACCGCGCATC
>JAHFIS010000098.1 GCA_023246275.1 Candidatus Uhrbacteria bacterium | reverse complement strand
GCGTGGAAGAACGCCGGATACTGGGGAGCGGATCGTTGGCTGCTGCCGTGGGTCGGGACCCCGTGGGGAAGGCGCTCGAACGGCGGGACCGATCAGCCGGGTCGCATCGTGAAAGTTCAGGCGTGCACGGGCCGTGAGGCGTAATCAAATCAAACGGCCAGTCCAACGACTGGTCGTTTGCGTTCGCATTATGACCTTGATCATCGGGAATAATACGGACAGTATATCACGTCGATCCGTCCTACGCCTTGCAGATGCCGACCCCGTCGACGAATTCCGCGCACCGGAGCCGCCTTACGTTTCCGTCGTCGTTCGGACACTGGCTGTCGGACGAGCACTCGCAATATTCGACGCAGACCTGGGCGCACATCTTCGCGTTCGGCTTGTTCCGGCAGGCCGAGCCGCACGCGTTCCACGTTCCTCCCGCGTCCTCGCAGGCCAGCTTGTTCGTGGGGGAACCGCCGTTGGCTCCCGCGATCGGCTCGAGAATTGTCTGGTCGCCGGAAAACGGGTCGACGCGAATCGCGCGCATGGCCGTCTTGTCGAAGGTACTGGCATCCTTCTCTGGTTGTCGCATGGCGGCGAAGGTTCCGGCCATGACGGCGGCGAGGACGATTCCGGCAAGGAGGAGGGTGGCCAGCGCATTTCGTTTCGTTTGACTGCTCATAGGCTTGTTCCCATATGTCGCGAGACGGACGAAGCCGTCGCGATGGCGTCCCGGGCCGCGGCGGCTCCCGTCGCGATCGCGGTCTCGATGGACGGCGCGCCGAGGAAGTCGCCGGCGAAGAAATGGCCGTTCTTGCCATGCGCGGCGCGGACGGAACGGACGAACGATACCTGCGAGACGGGCATGGTCTTCGTCCAGTGGATGGAATCGACCATCTTTCCTGCGCCATTGCCGGGGAACAGGCGGATCGTCTCATCTAGGACGATTTTTTTGATTTCCTTCGGAAAAAGCGTCTCGTCGTGCCGTCCTCGGATGACGACGTTGATCATCACGCATCCGTCGAGCGACGGGCCATAAAGGGACGAAAGGCGGATGGCAGAGAGCGCTTGGAACGGCGGCGATTCGTCGGGCCGATAAAATGCCGCGCCCCAGTCGAGCGTGTTTCCGACGATCGGCGTCCGATCAAGCTCGACCGCCGCCGTGACGAAGTGGGTGTACCGGCAGTCGGGGGAAACGTCCGGGAGAATGTGTCGGTAGAGATCGGACGACACGGTCTGCGCGAACACGATCGCGTCGCCGCGGATCGTCTCGTCGCCCGTCCGGACGGCCAGGCCGTCGACGCCGACGACCGGAGAGCCGACGCGGATCGTTCCGCCGAGCGAAACGATCTCCTTCGCGAGCGCGTCGACGAGAACCCGCGTCCCGTCCGGGAAGAACGAGGTCGTGCGGATGTCGCCGTGCACCTTCACCTGGCGGACGATGGGAGCCATGAAGGAGGCCTTCGATTCCGTGACCGGCCCATAGCAGTATCCTTGGTTCACGGTGTCGAAGAATGTCTCGTACAGCCCGGCATGGCCGTCCGTTCCGAGCGTCATCCGAAGGTATTGCGAGACGGTGGCGTCGCCGAACCGGTCAAGGTCCGGGGCGGATAGGTTTGGTCTCGGAATCATTTGGAAGAACGATTTGCCCCAGATCTTCACCCCGTCCGCGATCGAGAACGGAACGTCGCTTTCCTTGGTGGCAATCCCGTTTCCATCGAGAAAATAATAGATGTCGCTGAGCGGAGTCTTTTGGATCCGTCCGGAGAGGCCGAGACTGGCAAGGAGCCTGTGCGTTTCCTCGTACCATGGATAGAGAAGGAACCCGCCGAAGTCCACGCTTTGGCCGCGCACCATCCTGCTTTGGACCCGCCCGCCGAGCACCGGCTCGGATTCGAAAAGAGTCACCGTGCATTTTTTAGATTTGATCAGCGCATGGGCGGCGGCCAGGCCGGCAAGGCCTCCTCCGACGACGATCGCGTGTTGTTTGTCCCTCATAGTTTTGACAGTATACCTCATGCTATACTGTTGCCATATGATTGTCCCGTTTCCGCGTTCCGGCCTTGCCGATCGTCTCTCGATTTCGGCGGCGCCGGCTTCGCGGAATCCGGAAGGCCGCGTCCGAATCATTAATGTTTATCTCATATGACAGATGACAAGAAGATCGAATGGCTGCTGCGCGTTGGGGTCGCCGGAGAGTTCGTCGGGCACGGCCTGCTCGCGATCGAAGGCAAGAAGGACTGGGTCGGATGGATCAGCCAGCTGACGCATGCTGACGCGGCAACCGCGACGACGCTGCTCCTCGCGATCGGAATCGCGGACGTGATCCTGGCGCTGGTCGTTCTGCTTAGGCCCGTCCGCCCGCTCCTGCTTTGGATGGCCGCGTGGGGGTTCTGGACCGCCCTCGTTCGCCCGATCGTCGGCCAGAGCTGGCTCGATTTCGTCGAGCGCTCGGCAAACTGGGCCGCCCCGATGTCGCTGTACTATCTCCTCAGAACGAAAAAATAAGGCAAACTCGTCCTCCGTCCCTTGCTATTTCCTGTCTTTTCCGGTAGACTCGGCAGATTCTTAGCAATGAACAAACGCGGTATGGCATACGTCTCAAAAATGGGAGGAAAGAAGAAGTTCGGCGGCAATCCGGCCTGGAAGCGCCAGGGCAACGGCGGAGCGTCCAAGGGCGGTTTTGCTGGGAAACCGACGCATGGCGCATTTGGAAGCGGCTTCGACAAGCCGGAACTGTTCCAGGCGACCTGCGCCACCTGCGGCAAGGACTGCAAGGTTCCGTTCAAGCCGAACGGCCGCAAGCCCGTTCTGTGCAGTGCCTGCTTCGAGAACGACGGCCCGTCGGAGTCCCGACGCCCGGAAGGCAAGAGCTTCGGAGGATCCGGCGAACGCGCCTCGTCCTCGGGCGACGCCCAGATGCTGAAGACCATCAATGCCAAGCTGGACGCGATCCTTGCGCTCCTGAACGACTTGTAAGGTAAAAGAAAAGCCCCGCGATCACTCGCGGGGCTTTTCTTCGGACGAGCGAATTACTCGGCGGCCTCGGTCGTGGCTTCCTCCGTGGCGACTGGCGTTTCGTCGGCGGCCGGGGTCTGCGTGTCGTCCATATCAGTCGGTGTTACGCGTTAGGGTCGAAGCGTACGCGTCGATGGCATTCGTGTCAATGCGTCACGAAACAAAAATCCCTGCCGAGCGGGCAGGGTGTCAGCGAAGTTCGCGGATGGAGAGGTCCCAATGGTGGTGGTACAGGCTGACGCCGAGTTCCTCGGACCACCGCACCGTGACGAGCTTGCCCGTCTCGACGAGCGGCAGGAGCGCGCGCCGCGACTCAACGGGGATGGTGTCGGTCACGTAGAGGCGGTCGACCGCGCAGTTCGGGTCGAGGAACCGGCTTGGCGCGTCGCCGCACAGGACGGCATGCGTGACGACCGCGTGAACGCGGCTCGCCCCGTACTGTTCCTTGATGACGCGGGCCGACTTGATGTTCGTTCCTCCGGTCGCGATCTCGTCGTCGACGCAGAGGACGGTCGATCCGCGCAGCGAATCCGTCGCGCCGAACAGCTGCTTCAGCTCGGTCTCCGTGCTCGAGGCGCGCCGCTTGATCCCGCACACCACGGGCAGGTGCATCGAGAGTTCCTTCTCGAGCGCGTCGATCGCCCGTCCGGTTCTCTTTGCGGATCCGTCGTCCGGAAAGGCGAGGCATACGGTCTCGCCGGCGGCGCGGGCGTCCTCGATCGCGCGCTTCAGGACCAGCCGGATCAGCGTGAGCTCCGTGATGAGCCCGGTCGGTCCGGCCATGACCATCTGCGGCGCGTGCAGGTCGACCGCGATGATGCGGTCCAGGTGGCAGTTGGTCGTGTGCGTCGCGGAGATCATCTGGCTGATGACGTACTCCGGCAGGGCGAGTTCCAGTTCGCCCTCGTCCTTGTCCGAACGGCACAGCGGGAAGTATCCCGTGACCAGCGCGACCCGCGT
>JAHFIS010000097.1 GCA_023246275.1 Candidatus Uhrbacteria bacterium | reverse complement strand
GATCTTCGCCATCACCTTGCCGGTGTTCAGCGACGCCAGGTCGGTTCTCTGCTCGAGGTCGTAATACTGCGGCAATCCCTCGCGGACGCCGGCGATCGTTTTTAAATCTCGGTCGAAATCCATCGCGTCGGTGTCGCCCGTGGAGATCTTTCCGTCGACGGACGCGAGCAGGAAGAGGGTGGTGATGGGGCGGGGCATAGGCTAGCGCTTTTTTCTCAGCAGTACCCATGACGCCACCGCGAGGATGATCGTCACGACGACCGCGTACGCGAACTTGGCGACGACCCCGCCGGCGCCGAACGGGAGGAGCGCGTCGATGAGCGCCTTGATCGCCTCGTTCCAGGCGAGCCCGGCCACGAAGCCGAACGCGGCGATGAGGAACTCGACGACGCGGGCGCGGATTTCCTGGGCGGGAGTTTTTTCGGGGGTGGGCATAGGGTTTGTGATTAGGCGGTGGTCACTGGCTCGGCGAAGATATTCGCGTAATCGTCGATCTTTTTCAGCCGTCGCAGCCGCGCGTCGCCGTCCTTTACGGGCACAAGTTCCGCGGTGCGCTCGTCGATGGCGAAGAGGCCGTAGCCGAGCTTGCCGAGGGAGCGGAGCATGGCATACGGGTCGCGGCCGGCCTGCTTGATACGGGTCGGGGCGTACTCGAAGAAGATCGCGGGGCGGTCGCGTCGGAGCGTCTCCCGCATCCCGGCGAACGCGTGGGCCTCCCAGCCCTCGATGTCCATCTTGATCAGGTCGACGCGCGAAACGCCGAGGTCGGCGAGCGAGCGGTCGAGCGTCGTGATCGCGATGTCCTCGCTCCGTCCTCCTCCGTCGAGGAGCGAGTGCTTGCCCTTGTTGTCCGCGTCGAGCGAAAGCTTGCGCGTCTCGATCGTGTCGCCTATGCCCGATTGGACCACCGTGACGTTCGTCGCGGCGTTCACCCCGACGTTCTTTTTCAGCAGGTCGACGTTCTCCTTCGCCGGCTCGTACGCGACGATTCGTCCGACCCTCTTGCACGCGAGAACCGTGTAATACCCGAGGTTCGCCCCGATGTCGACGAAGGTCGTCCCGGAACGCAAGCGCGACAGGAACACCTTCGTCATCGCCGTTTCGTACGCGCCCAAGAACAGCGCGCCGGACACGACCGCGTCGTCCTGGTTCAGGCAGAGCGTCTCGCCGGTGGGGAGGACGATCCGCTCGGGAATCATGCGCCGCAGGACCGCGTTCGTCGCGGAACGAAGCGGGCGCGGGGACAGGACCTTTGTGTACACGAACTGCGGAAGGTCGCGCGGAAGCAGGGAAACGGCGCCCTTGAGGAGAGATGTCATATTGGCGACATTGTGGCATGGAATCGGCGGAGGGGGAAGGGAATAAAAAATCGCGCCGAGCCTGGGCGCGATCGGTTCCCTGTCGATTGTCCGCCGCGGCCTACGCCCTCGCGTCCGTCGCGATCGCGACTCCCTGGGCGGGGCGCGACCGGCGGGACCAGTTCCAGTTGAGGAACGCGAGGCCGCGGCGGTCGCCGACGGGCGGGTAGACGTCCCAGCGGGGGACGTCGTCGAACCTGCCGTTGCCGTTGGGCGAATAACGGGCGCCGGCGCACTCCACGAGCATCACCGGCAGTCGGCCCGGCGTCAGCGACGCGAGGCGGAGGTGCCAGAGGAACTGGGTGAGGAGCAGGAGCGCGGCCGCCGGCTCGAGAAGCCGCGTCGGCCCGTCGCTTCCGATCAGCGCCTCGCGCATTTCGTCGGTGCTCCTGCCCACGTTCGTTCCTCCGAGGTCGAAGTGGACGGGGACGAGCTCCCCGGGGCCGCCATCGAAGCGCGCGACCCGGTTTCGCTCGGGGATGAGGCAGTAGTGCTCCGCGTCGAGCGCACAGTCGATGGCGACGTCGAGCGACATGTCCGCGAGCTGGCCTCGGCAGGAGACGATCGCCTCCGCGAGCAGTCGCGCCGGATCGTCGAGGTCGGGGATCGACCAGGCGGGAAGGAGGACCGTCCCGTCCCATCCGTCCGGAAGGGGACGAAGGCCGGGCAGTCCCGGATCGAGCGGTCCGGCGCCCGTCTGCTTGTAGAAATCCGTCGTGGAAAAAGGTCTCATCGAGATTCTCCTTGTCGAGCGGGTCGACGTGGAAGGGTACACGGGGATCGGCGGATTGTCCAGCGATCGGACAGCCAATCGCCTAAAAACATGGATCCGGTACCGAGTACCGGATCCATGCGTGGAAGAGGAGGTTGGGTCTGACTTCCGGTCCTCCTACCTTGGCGCCTCGTTGAAGTTTGCGGCGGCGTAGACCATGAGGTACGTCCCGTCGGCGAGCCTCGTTACCCCCGGGTCGGCCCCCTGCGCGCGGGATCCGGAATCCGTCTTCCACGAAAACCCGTCCGCGGAGAACGCGGAAATGATCCCGCCCTTGCCGGTTCCGTACATGCGGATGCCGGAGCCGGCGGATACGGCCTGGCCGAGAAAGTCCATCGGAAGGTTCACGTCGGCCTGCCGCGCGAACGTCAGCCCGTCCGCGGAGGTCGAGTGGAAGTTGTCGTCGCTCCCGTCCTGCCAGCTGAAGTGGTGCCAGGTCCCGTCGAACAGGACGACGGACGGGTCGAGCAGGTTTTTGTCCGCAATGGAAAGCGCGGGCGTCGGGTTCGCGACGAACGTCCCCGCGATGTCGCCGCGCGCATTCGTCGCGGAATACAATTCGGCGTGCTGCCTGCCGGACGCGTGATAGGTAAAGTACAGGCGGAGCGAGCCGTCGTCGGCCTGGACGAGCGTCGGGTCCATCGGATGTTTTTTTTCGTCCAGCGGCGCGGGCAGCTCGCTCAGCATGATCGCCTTCGGATCCGTCCACGTCGCACCGTCGTCATCGGACGCGGAATAGGAAATCACGTCGAACATCGACTGGTCCGTGTCTGAGAAATACTGGTAGGTCAGAATGATCCTTCCGTCCTTCGTCCGGAGAAGGTTCGGAACGCCGGCCCGCTTCAGCACGAGGGTTCCGGACCCGAAGGAAAGTCCGTCCCTCGAGGTCGCGCGGTACAGCGTCCCGTCCCACGGCCCGCGCGTGCTCGGAACCCACGAGCCGGGAGCGACGTTCGCCGTCGGCTGGGAGGCGGGAACGGCCGTGACAGCGGGCGAGGCGACGGTCGCCGGGGTGCTGGTCGTTGGCGCGCTCGGAGGGACGGAACGGACGCACCCGTTTCCGAGAAGGGCGAGGCCGAGGAGGGTCGCGGCGAGGAACGCCTGTCTGTTCGTCATATGCCTCCATTGTAACGTTCGTGGCGGCGGGGGGTCAAAGACGCAGGAAACGGCATCAAATGCTCAAAGAAACATAACTCCGGTACTGAGTACCGGAGTTATGTTTCTTAGGTATTCCAGCGGATTTTTGGGACGAGGAGGGATCGTCGCCCGCGCGTTACGCCTGTCCGCGTTCGACGAGCAGCGGAACCAGATCCGCGTTCTCCGGGTCCGAAGGTTCGTTGAACTCGATGATCGTATCGAACCCGAACTTGTGTCGGATCGACATGGCGGGAGTCGCCTCGAGCGCGTCAAGATGCGACTTGCCGTCTTTTCTGGCCTTGCAGTACGCCTCCGAGTTGTCCTCGTGCAGGAAGCTGCGGATGCGGTCGATTTCCGGATGTTCCGCCAGAAGAACCGCCAGGAGCGTGGTTCCCGTTCCCTTCGTTTTCTGTTCGAGATTGTCCATGCCGAGGATTTCCGCCTCGGCCCCCCGCAGGCGAAACGTCATTCTTCCCAGCCTGTGTGACGCAGGATACCCTTCGGTGGAAACATACTTTTTTCTGATGTAAATTCCCGCGCCGGTACGTTCGATGTCGATCTCTCCGAGCGGCTTCGCCCACGCGTCAAAAATAGCCTGCGCCGCATCGCGTCGTCGGTTCCGTTCCTCCTACGTCGCGGTTACGGGGAGATTCTCGTTGTACGGGCATCGTTCCGAGTGCGAAAACCGGGGACGCGAACAACGCGGGCAGATGGAATGCGGGGATTCGGACATAGGGATGCGATCTGACA
>JAHFIS010000096.1 GCA_023246275.1 Candidatus Uhrbacteria bacterium | reverse complement strand
CTATTTGCCGGCGGAGGTACGCTCGGGCCCGTGACGCCGCTTCTGGCCGTCGCGGAGGCTTGGCGCGCCGTCGATTCGTCCGTCGAGTTCGTATGGGTCGGGACGCCGGGCGGGCCGGAGAAACAGATCGTCGAGGCGGCGGAAGTGCGGTTCGTCTCGATTCCCGTCGCTCGGCTGACTCGGTATCCGTCGGTCGAGTGGCTAATGCTGCCGGTGAGCCTGTTTCGAGCGGCGAGACAGTCATGGAAAATCTTGAAGGACGAACAGCCGAACCTCGTCGCGTCCGCCGGAGGGTTTACGGGCGTCCCGCTCATCGTCGCGGCGAGGATCCTTGGGATTCCGTCGTGGCTCCACCAGCAGGACGTGCGCCCGATCCTGTCGAGCAGGCTCGTCGTCCCGTTCGTCACATGGATCTCGACGGCATGGGAATCGTCGCTCGCGGCGTTTCCGAAGGGGAAGTCGGCGTGGGTGGGAAACCCTGCCCGTTCCGTCGCGACTACTGATCGCGCGTCGGCCGTGCGCCGATTCGGTCTCGATCCGTCGCGTCAGACCGTCCTTGTCTTCGGCGGAGGCGGAGGAGCGTCGTTCTTAAACCGTCTCATGGAAACGGTCGGTCGTGAGATCGCCGAGACGGCGAACGCGATCCATATCGTCGGACTCGGAAAGATGACGCCGGCGCTCGAGCGGATGGGCGATCGATACGTCGCGGTCGAGCTGCTGACGGACGCGATGTCCGACGCGCTGACCGCCGCGGACCTGGTCGTGTGCCGCGCCGGGATGGGGACGGTCTCGGATCTGGCCGCGAGAGCGAAGGCCGCGATCATCGTTCCGCTTCCGAATTCGCCGCAGGAGGACAACGCGCGAGTCCTCGAACAGAAGGACGCGGCGCTCGTTCTTCGGGAATCCGCGACGAGCCCGCAGGAATATCTCGAGGCGATCCGCGGGCTGTTGCGCGACGAGGGACGGAGACAGCGGATCGGGACGAACGTTCGCCAGCTGCTGCGCACGGACGTGGCTCCGGCGATCGTCGATCGGCTGCGAAGCCTCGGGAAATAAAAACGTCCCGACGTACGTCGGGACGTTTTTTGATTATTCCTCGTCCAGTCCCATGTCCATCTTCTCCATGCCGTCCGGGCTCTCCTCGCCCTCGCAGTCGACGCACAGGCCGATCTCGTTCAGCTCAACCTCGTCACCGTTCTCGCCGGCACCGCAGCGAGTACAGACCCCAGTGTCTGCCATATGAATGCAATTTAGAAATTATGTAGGGACATTATAGCTGGCGCCCGATAGATCGCAAGAGGGTTGTCAAGAGCGCGCGGAACGTTTGACCGGAGCGTCCAGACCTGCTACGGTCTCGCCGTGTTCGACAAGGAGAGCACCATGGAAAGCCAAGATTTCAGCAGATGGTTCGGATCGTCCGTGCGGTTGATCGACGTGGAGGAGCGCTCTAACGCATCTGATGCGTTCCTTGCGGAGCGGAGGGAGCTCTGGTGGAAGCCGGTGCCGGAGGGGTGCGGAGAATCGATTCTCGACCCGATTGACCCGGATGTGCTCGCGACCGCGGACGTCTCCACGGCCGGCGTCGTGCAGGCGGCGTATCGCTTCCGGTTCGGCAAGCCGGGTTTGCCGAAGACGCTGCAAGAGCAACTCGCCCAACAGAATGCTCAGAACCATCGCGTCGTGAACGCGGTACGGATGCCGGACGGTTCCGGCGCGCTGGTCGGGATGACGATGGCGTTCCATCTGAGGGGCGCCCTTGAATTCCGTCGGGACGTGACGCTGTACACCTATCTCGAGCCCGTCTCGGAGGACATCCTCCATCAGGTTCTTAACGCCTACCGGAGCGCCGTCTTCGCGGTTCGCGAGCGCATCGCGCAGCGCGACCGGCTCGCGCGGTCGGCGGCGTTCTTCGCGACGATCGATCCGGAGACCGCCCGTGGCTGGGCGATTCCCAAGCTGTGTTCCGAGGAGGGAAACGCCGGGATCGCCGCCTACCGCGACCAGCGCAACGGGACCGCCAGGGGCATGGGCCCGTCGGAACTGAGGTGGAACGACGCGAACACGCTCGGAACATCCCTTCTGGAACCCGAATTCCGCGGCGCGACCCAGAAGGACGACAAGGCCGCCGTCTGCGTTCATCGCGCCACGTCGCGCGTTCCGGGCGTTCCGGAAAAGACGAGCAACGATCTCGTCACGGACGTGATTCGACTGAAGGACGGAACGCACGCGGTGCGAATGTACGCCAGGCTCAATGAGACCTACTGGTCCGGCGGCGGTGACAAGGGATACGACTGGACGGAACGCGACATGCTCGTGCCGGTACCGGAGGCGGTCGCGCTCGCGGTCGCGGAGGCCGTTCGCGCCGGCCTTATCGAAGCCGCGGCCGATCGGAAGACGGAACAGAACCAGGAGAATCTCCTCACGACCATGCGCCGCCATCTGGCAAGCCGACGGCTGGACAAGGACGCGGTCGCCGCCGCTCGCAACGCCGCGCTCGCGCGCGAGAAGCTCGACCCCGCGTCCGTCGAAGCCGCCCAGCGTGACGCGCTTCTCGCGAAGGGGTTTGCGGAAGCGGACATCAGACTCCTGCTCGGACGCCCGACGTCCTAGCGACACCGCCGAGTGCTCGGCGGTTTTTTCATTCCCGTGGGTCCTGTTCGACATAGAAAACAGGCTGGAGTTATCCAGCCTGTTTTCTTGGTGGGTCGGGTGGGGATCGGACCCACGACCGCGGGCTTAAAAGGCCCTCGCTCTACCACTGAGCTACCGACCCCAGTCGATTGCGGCAAAAATATACCAGGAATGGGCTGGATTGGCAACATTGTCAAGGTTCTTTCCTTGACTCTTCCGCCTTCCTCCTGTATTATCCGCGGGTATTTATCCCCATCTATGATTCGAGACGACCTCCGCAACATTGCCATCATTGCCCACGTCGACCACGGGAAGACCACCCTCGTCGACGCGCTTTTGAAACAGTCCAACACATTCCGCGACGCGGACGCGCAGGGGACGACGATCATGGACTCCAACGAGCTTGAGCGCGAGCGCGGGATTACGATCTTCGCGAAGAACGCCGCGATCAAATGGGCCGGGAAGAAGATCAACATCGTGGACACTCCTGGACACGCCGACTTCGGCGGCGAGGTGGAGCGCATCATGTCGCTCGTGGACGGATGCCTGCTGCTCGTCGACGCCAAGGAGGGCCCGATGCCGCAGACCAAGTTCGTGCTGAAGAAGGCCATCCAGGCCGGGCACAAGATCATCGTGGTCATCAACAAGGTGGACAAGAAGGACGCGCGCCCGGAGTGGGTGCTGAACCGGACCTTCGATTTGTTCATTGACATGGGTGCCACGGAGGAACAGAGCAACTTCCAGGTGGTGTACGCCTCGGCCGTGAACGGCCTGGCGGGACTCGAGCCGGACATGGCGAAGATGAAGGACATCACGCCGATCCTCGACGCCGTGGTCACGCACCTTACCGGTCCTGTGGGCGACCCGTCGCTCCCGTTCCAGATGGCCGTGGTCAACATCTTTTACGACAACTACAAGGGCCGCATCGCCATCGGCCGCGTGAACAACGGCGTGGTGAAGCAGGGCCAGAGCATCAAGCACATCGATCGCGACGGCAAGGAAAAGATGTCGCGCGTCATCGCGGTGCAGGTGTTTGACGCGCTCGGCCGAGTGGAGGTTCCCGAGGCGACCGCCGGCGACGTCGTCGCCATCGCGGGAATCGAGGGCGTGCAGATCGGAGAGTCCCTCGTGGACCCGGTCGGCGGCGTCGCGCTGCCGGTCATGGAGATCGAGCAGCCGACCGTGAAGATGACGTTCGGAACGAACACCTCGCCGTTCGCCGGAAGCGAGGGGACGTTCTCCACCGCCCGCCACGTGAAGGAGCGCCTGGAGAAGGAGCTGCTGAACGACGTCGCGCTGCGCGTCGAAAAGTCCGATTCCGACTCCCGCTTCGTCGTGTCCGGACGCGGAGAGCTCCACCTCGCCATCCTTATCGAGAAGATGCGCCGCG
>JAHFIS010000095.1 GCA_023246275.1 Candidatus Uhrbacteria bacterium | reverse complement strand
TTCGCGGCGATCTCGGAGTACATGGACTAGAAACTAACTTTGATGGGCTCGTTCGCGACTTCCGGCGCGTCGAAGAACTCGCGCTTCGTGAAGCCGAACGCGCCGGCGATGAAGTTCGTGGGGAAGCTCTGGATCTTGGTGTTAAGGTCGCGGACGTTGCCGTTGTAGAAGCGGCGCGCGGCCTGGATCTTGTCCTCCGCGTCGGACAGCTCGGTCTGGAGGTGCAGGAAGCTTTCGGCGGCGCGCAGGGCCGGGTACGCCTCGGCGACGGCGAACATCGACTTGAGCGTGGACGAGAGCATGTTCTCGGCCGCCGCGTGCTGCGCCAGGGTGGTCGCGCCCATGGCCGCGGACCGCGCCTCGGTCACCTTTGCGAACACGCCGGACTCGTGGGCCGCGTAGCCCTTGACCGCCTCGACCAGGTTCGGGATGAGGTCGTAGCGGCGCTTCATCTGCACCTCGATGTCGGACCACGCCTCGTCGGCGCGGTTCCGCGTTTGGACCAAAGAGTTATACGTCAGAACGAGCCATCCGCCGCCGAGAACGATGAGGCCGAGAACGACCAAGAGGAGAGGGGACATAGTGACGAAAACATCAATGTTTTATACAATGCATTCTACGGAAATCATTCGGGTTCGTCAATCAAAATTGCCCTGTATTATGCCATTTTCCCCCTCGGTTTTTCGCGCGAACGACATCCGCGGCCTGCTCGAAGAAATTACGCCGGATTTGGCACGCCAGGCCGGAAAGGCAATCGTTGTCAAAACGGGCGCGAAAACGGTCGTCGTCGGCCGCGACATGCGTTCCACGAGCCCCGAGCTTTTGGTCGCCGCGATCGACGGGATCACGTCGATGGGCGCGAGCGTCGTGAACATCGGGATGTGCACGACCTCGATGTACAACTTCGCGGTCGCGTCGCGTGACGACATCGACGCGGGGCTCATGGTCACCGCGTCCCACAACCCGCCCGAATACAACGGCATCAAGATGGCGATGGGCAACGGCTATCCGCTGTCGGGAATCGACATGAAGGATTTGATCTGCGAAACCACGTTCCCCTCTCCTTCAAAAGGAGAGGGACAGGGTGAGGTCTACGGCGCCGGTAGCGTCGCCGAATTCGATCTCCTCCCGTCCTATCTCGACAAATGCCTCGACGGCATCCAGCCCGACGCGTTCGCCGGCATGAAGATCGTCGTCGACTACGGCAACGGCATGGGCGCGCTCAGCGTCCGACCGCTTCTCGAGCGACTCGGCGCGACCTTCTCCGAGCTGTATGCCGAGCCCGACGCGCGCTTCCCGAACCACGAGGCGAACCCGGCCAAGGACGAGACGCTCGCCGACCTGAAGGCCGCGGTCCTCCGCGAGAACGCCGATCTCGGCATCGCGCTCGACGGCGACGCGGACCGCGTGGCGTTCGTGGACGACGAGGGCAGGACGGTCCGCGGCGACCAGACGCTGGCGCTCCTTGCCCGCGAGATGCTCGCGACGCGCCCAGGCGCTTCCGTCGTCGTCGCGCCCAACATGGGCTGGGCCACGACCGACATGATCGCCGAGTCCGGCGGCACCTGCGTCGAGGACAAGGTGGGGCGCACGCTCGTCATCAAGGCGATGCACGCGAGCGGCGCCGTTCTCGGCGGGGAGGTATCGAGCCACTTTTTCTTCGAGGAGACGAGCAACCTCGAGGCGGTCGACTACGCGATCGTGCGCGTCCTGTCGCTCCTGAAGTCGACCGGCGGCACCTTCGCCGACCTCGTCCGCCCGCTGCGACGGTACGTCAACTCGGGCGAAGTGAACCGCGAGGTTCACGACAAGGCCGCGACGATGGCCGCGATCGAGGCGAAGTACGCGCCGATCGCGACGAAGACGAACAAGCTCGACGGCATCCGCTGCGACTTTGACCGCGACTGGTGGTTCATCGTCCGCCCAAGCAACGGCGAGCCGCTCCTGCGCCTGATCGTGGAGGCCAAGACCGAGGACCTAATGAAAGAAAAGCGCGACGAGATCGTGGCGCTGATGACGCAACCGGTATGAGCGTGAACACCTCCCAGGACCAGATCGACAATTTTCTCACCCGTTCCGTCGAGAACGTCTACCCGAACCGCGAGTTCGTCGAAGCCCGGATGCGCGAGGGGAAGGCGCTGTCGCTGTACGTGGGCGTGGACCCGACCGGGCCGACGTTTCATATCGGGCATGCCATCTGGCTCCGGAAGCTGGCCGAGTGGCAGCGGCTCGGGCACAAGGTGATCATGCTCATCGGCGACTTCACCGCGATGATCGGCGACCCGACCGACAAGGGCGCGGCGCGCAAGCAGCTGACGCGCGAGGAGGTGCTGGCGAACTGCAAGACGTATAAGGAGCAGGCGTCGCGGTTTTTGCGGTTCGACGGCGAGAACGCGGCCGAGCTCAAGTTCAACTCCGACTGGCTCGGGAAGATGAGCTTCGCGGACGTCCTCGACCTCGCGTCGCACTTCACCGTCCAGCAGATGATGGAACGCGACATGTTCGCGAAGCGCGTGGAGGAGAACAAGCCGGTGTACATCCACGAGTTCATGTATCCGCTCATGCAGGGATACGATTCCGTCGCGATGGACGTCGACGGCGAGATGGGCGGGAACGACCAGACGTTCAACATGCTGGCCGGGCGCGAGCTGATGAAGGACCTGAGGCACAAGGAAAAGTTCGTGGTCACCACGAAGCTGCTCGTGGATCCGACGGGAAAGAAAATGGGGAAGAGCGAGGGGAACATGATCACGTTCCTCGACTCGGCGGACGACATGTTCGGCAAGGTGATGAGCTGGACCGACGGGATGATCGTGGGCGGGTTCGAGCTGTGCACGGACGTGACGGGCGCGGAGCTTGCCGCCATCTCGAAGTCGCTCATCCGCGACGAGGCCAACCCGCGCGACCTCAAGGCGCGGCTCGCCAAGGAGGTGGTTCGCATGTTCTTCGGCGACGCCGACGCCGATGGCGCGGCCGAGCGCTTCGACGCGCTGTTCCGCGACAAGAAGGGCCCGACCGAGGACCAGATGGTCCCGGTCGTCATCGAGGGATCGGAGGCGCGGCTCATCGACGTCCTCGTGCTTGCCGGGTTCGTGGCCTCGAACGGCGAGGCCAAGCGCGTCATCGAGCAGGGAGGCGCGAAGGTAAACGGCGAGGCGGTCAGGGACATCGGCGCCATGGTCGCGGCCGGGTCGACGGTGCAGAAGGGACCGAGGCATTTTGCACGCGTGACGAACTAATATGGATTGCCTCTTCTGTAAAATCGTCGCCGGCGAGATTCCGTGCCACAAGGTGTGGGAGGATGAGAAGCATCTCGCGTTTCTCGACATCCATCCGATGCGCGATGGGCACACGCTGGTTATTCCGAAGACGCACGCGTCGTATCTGTTTGATCTCGACGATCTGGCGTACGTCGGCTTGCTGCGCGCGGCAAAGACCGTCGCGAGGACATTGAAGTCATCGATGTCCGTCCCACGCGTCGGAGTCGCCGTCGAGGGGTTTGCCGTCGACCACGTGCACGTTCATCTTGTCCCGATCGACGGGGGCGGACAGATGGACCCATGTAACGCAGCAAAGGAAGTGGACCACGCCAAGCTGGCGGAGGTCGCGGGAAAGATCGTCGGAACGTAATAAGCAAAAGATCGACGCGTCGTGAATGACGCGTCGATCTTTTGCTTACTTCGTGGAAAGGATCATGCGCGTCGCCGCGGCGGGAGATGTCTTGCCCGTGTCGATCACGAGGCTCTCGGCGAACGGCACGGCGTCCTTTACGCGATAGTCGCGGAGGATGCGCTTGAGGATCGCGGGCTTCGTGAGCTTGTGAAATTTTGCGCGGTCGGATCGCCCGACGCGTTTCAGAAGGTCCGCGTCGTCGCAGGTGAGCCGAACGAACAGCACGGTTCCGCCGGCTCGCGTCACGCGATTCGCGATCGACTTGAGCACGGCGTCGTCGCGCCTTCCGCCAGCGGTCTCGACTCCGTACGCGAAGGTCATGATCAGGCCTGGAAGGTCCGCCCTGTCCGCGGC
>JAHFIS010000011.1:8148-11202 GCA_023246275.1 Candidatus Uhrbacteria bacterium | reverse complement strand
CATCCGCAGCGTCGAAAGGGTGTCCGCGTCCTTCGCCTTCATCGCTTCCTTGAGGTCGTTTGAGATTTGTTCGATAAGCATATTGGTTTGATTATAACACAAAGGGGACGAGATGCGATCCCGTCCCCTTCCGACGACTACCGTCGTCCTCCGGTCTTTCGCGGCTCTTCCACGAACTTTCCGGCCTTGATCAGATACTCGCGGTTGTCCTTGATTTCCAATCGGCGAAGCGCGCTGGCGCGGCCGCGGTTGCGGGTCGGATCCTTCTTGTGGAACCGAAGCTTGCGCGCCTCGAGCATGTTGCCGCTCTGCTGGATGCGTCGCGAAAAGCGGCGCAACAGCGATTCGAAGCTTTCTCCTTTTCGGCGTTTTACGTCTACCACACTATTTTCACCTTCCTTTCATTGAATAAGATACCGGGAGGATAGCAAACGGGTAGAAAATGGTCAAGGGAACCTTCGAATTTCAAGTTTCGATCTTCGAACGTTCTTCATTGCACCACGTCCTGGCTTGGCCGGGTCACGCCTTCCGACTTCGCGAGCTTGCGCTTCATGATGGAGACGATCTTCCCGGAATCCACGATTTCCTGGGCTCCGGAGTCCATGTCGCGGATGATGATCGTCCCGTCGAGCACCTCCTTCTGTCCGAGCAGGAGCGCGTACGGTACCTCGAGCTTGTTCGCCACTTCGAGCTGGGCCTTGAGCGCGTTCTTTCCGAACGCCTCGGCGACCGGGATTCCCGCCACGCGGAACTCCTCGAACAGGCGCAGGCCGACGCGGCGCGCGCCGTCGCCGAGCTGGCAGAAGAATACGAGCGGCTTGGCGCGGGCCTCGGGCGCGATGTTGCGGTCGGCCATGGCCTTCGCGACGCGCTCCATGCCGATGGCGAATCCGCACGCCGGGGTCGGCCGGCCGCCAATGAGCTCCACGAGCCCGTCGTAGCGTCCGCCGCCGCCGAGCGCGTTCTGCGCGCGCTCGCCCTCGTCGCCCGACTCCCAGATCTCGAACACGGTGCGCGTGTAGTAGTCGAGCCCGCGGACGAGGAACGGGTTGAGCTGGTACGAGACTTCCACCTCGTCGAGGTACTCGAGCACCTTCGTGAAGTGCTGCTTCGATTCCTCGTCGAGCCAGTCCACGATCTGCGGCGCGCCGGCGAGAAGCTCCGCGATGGCGGGATCCTTGCTGTCGAGCAGGCGCAGCGGGCTCTTCTGGAGCCGGCGCTTGTCGTCCTCGGACAGCTTGTTGCGGTGCGGGCGGAAGTAGCTCGTGAGCTCCGCGAGGTAGCTCTGGCGCGACTCGGGCGTGCCGATGGAATTGATCTGGATGGTCACGTCGATCCCGAGCTCCTTGAACGTGCGGGCGGCGATGAGGATGAGCTGCGCGTCCACGATCGCGTCGGGAACGCCGAGCGACTCGAATCCGAACTGGTTGAACTGGCGGTAGCGGCCGGCCTGCGGTCGGTCGTGGCGGAACATCGGGCCCTCGTACCACAGCTTCACCGGCTGCGGCAGGTTGAACATCCCGTGGTTCACGAACGCGCGCGCGACCGAGGCCGTGGCCTCCGGGCGCATCGCGACAAGGTCGCCCGACGGGTCCTCGAACGCGTACATTTCCTTCTCGATCACGTCGGTCTGCTTGCCGAGCGTGCGCTGAAACAGGTCGGCGCGCTCCAAAAGCGGCAGCTCGATGCGGTCGAAGCTGTACGCGTCGGCCATCTCGCGCACCTTCGCGCGAATCAGGCTCCAGCGCGCCTGTTCCTCCGGCAAAATGTCGCGGAACCCGCGCAGCAGCTCCGGCGGAGCCTTCCCCTTCTTCACGGGGGCCTCCGACGCGGCGGCAGGCTTCTCGGCCTTCTCCATCTTCTCTTCCGGCTCTTTCGCTGCGATGGTTTTCTTTGGCATATCGGGAGGATCAGAAATTATACGTCGGCGCCTCAAACGTTCCGACGCGCGACAGAGGCAGCCCGCGCACCCAGACGCGGCCGACGATCGCGGACGTGTTGATCGGGCCGAAGCTTCGCGAGTCGAGGCTCTCGTCGCGGTTGTCCCCCATGACGAAGTACTCGTCGGGGCCGAGCGTCACCTTCTTCTTTCCCTGCGAAAGCAGGTTTCCAAGGTATTGCTTCTCGTCGAGCGCCTGTCCGTTCGGATGCGCGTCGTTGTAGATCACGATCGAGCCGCCGGTCACCTCGACCGTTTCCCCGGGAAGGCCGATCAGCCGCTTGATGAAGAACTCGCTCGGGTCGCGCGGGTACCGGAACACGATGATCTCCCCGCGCTCCGGCGCGCGCATGCGGAAGGTGAGCTCGTCGATGATCAGGTATTCCTTGTCGTAGAAGTTCGGCTCCATGCTCGCGCCCTTCACGTAGAACGGCTGCACGAGGAAATACCGGATCGGCACGATGATCGCCGCCGAGATGATGACGATCTGCAGAACCTCCAGAATAAAAACCGCCGCCGATCCGACGACCGGACCGAAGCGCCGATGCCAGACCGTGTCGAGCGGATCGTCGTGTTCCTTGCGCTTGGCGAATGAAAACATGTGGATTCAATAAATCTTTTGTAGGATACCACGGATTTTCGCCAAGATCAAGGGTTTGCTACGGCAGGTCCATTTTTTTTCGAAGCGCGCCGATCTTGTCCTCGTTCGCCTGGGCGACGGCCGCCCGTTTGTCGCTCATTTCTTCGATGTTCGCGACCAGCGCGTCCAATTTGCCCTTGATCCTTTCGAGAATCGTCACCTTTTCCGCGCGAACCTGCTCGAGATACTCCTTTTCCGTTATCTTTTTTTCGTCGAGCCGGGCGTCCAGTCCGGCGATGACGTCCCGCATTTCCTTCTGCGCGGACAAGATGGCCTTGTCGATTTCTTTTCGCAAAAAGACAATGTCCGTTTCCTTTTTTTCAATCTGCCGTACGTAGTCCTCGACGAGGCTCATTAGTTCCTGGTCCATATCCCTAGAGTTTAAATAATTGCCGCACCCCGATCTTCGCCCCCAGGCCTACGAGATGCACCGCGTTTGCCGCCACCTTGATCGTCCGATGCGCGACGCCGTTCT
>JAHFIS010000011.1:6445-8138 GCA_023246275.1 Candidatus Uhrbacteria bacterium | reverse complement strand
TCGGCGGAGTAATTTCCGACGCCGTACTGGTTGCTCCAGACCGTCTTCAGCGCGCTGAGAAACATGTTGGTGGGGGTCTTCAGCAGGATGGTCACGCCCGCCTCGTACGTGTTGTTTCCCATTCCCTTCAGCACCCGCTCAAACTCCGCGTTTTCCTTTGCCATCTCGGCAAGAAAGTCAGGACTCAGTCCCCGTGCCTCCCGCTTGCTCACCTGGTTGCGAACGGAGTCCGCCAGGTCCGTCGCCCGGTCCTTGATGAATTTTACAACTTCCATAGTGAAAGATAATACGGGGGCATTATACTACGGATCCGCTTTGTAGCCAGCAAACGCCATGGAAGCCCGCCCAAACAAAAGTTCCGGTCCCATCGGGACCGGAACTTTTGGTGGATGTTGGTGGGCTCGAACCACCGACCTCACCGATGTGAACGGTGCGCTCTAACCAGCTGAGCTAAACATCCGTCAGCGTCTATTTTCTTTGCCCGAAGAGAATATCACGGGCGGTTGATTTGTTCAAGCCGATCGGAGAGAATGGCGCTATTGCTATGGAGAAAATCAAGATCGACCTTTTGCGCCAGAAATACCAGATTCCCGCTTCTCCCAAGAGGCCCTTTGTTGTGTTTGGACGCATTCTGCTGTCCATGGTCGTCTTTGCCTCCGTCGCCGGGGCCACGATGTCATACAACGTGGACGCGTCGGCCGACGTGTCCGGGTTCCCCCGCCTTTCCCTGTTTTCGACCATCCGCCACCTGATCGGGGCCGGCGACCGGCAGCTGAAGGGAGAGAAGGGCGACCGCATCAACTTCCTGCTGCTCGGAATCGGCGGCGAAGGGCACGACGGGCCGATGCTCACCGACACCATCGTCTTCGCTTCCTACAAGCCGTCCACGAACGACGTCGGGATGCTTTCCATCCCCCGCGACATGGCCGTTCCGATTCCGGACGAGGGGATGCGCAAGGTGAACCACGCGAACTATTTCGGCGAGGAGAAGGAACCGGGGGCCGGGCCGCTGATGGCGAGCGAGGTGATCGGCGGAGTCATCGGGCAGGAGATACAGTACTACGTGCGCGTCGACTTCGACGGGTTTGGGAAGCTGATCGACGACGTGGGCGGAGTGGACGTGGACGTGGAAAACACATTCACGGACAGCGAGTACCCGATTCTCGGCAGCGAGTACAAGGACTGCGGCACGTTCGAGACGATCAGCCAGACAAACCCGGAGACGGGAGAAACGGAATCCGTCAGCGTCCCGACCTACCAGTGCCGGTACGAGACGATTACGTTCACGAAGGGTCCCGCGCACCTCGACGGGATTACCGCCCTCAAGTACGTCCGGTCGCGCCATGGCAACAACGGGGAGGGGTCCGACTTCGAGCGCGCCAAGCGCCAGCAGAAGGTCATCGCGGGCGTGAAGGAAAAGCTGATGTCCTCCGGCACGCTT
This sequence comes from Candidatus Uhrbacteria bacterium, assembly GCA_023246275.1. Lineage (GTDB taxonomy): Bacteria > Patescibacteriota > Patescibacteriia > UBA9934 > GWF2-40-263 > YC12-FULL-57-11. The sequence goes on along the minus strand of JAHFIS010000011.1, from coordinate 6,697 downwards.
CTGAACCCGGCGCGCATCACCCACATCATGGACACGCTGCAGAAGAACATCGCGACGAACCTGTCGGCGTGGGAGCTCCTGCAGCTCGCCGGAAAGCTGAAGAACGTGGACACGACCAAGATCGTCAACCGCGTGCTCGACTCCTCGATCGAATCGCCGCTGTACGCGACGTCGCTGAACGGCGCGTACGTCCTGCTTCCGAAGAACGACGACTGGTCGCCGGTCCGCCAGATGGCCGCGGACATCCTCGTT
>JAHFIS010000011.1:0-6435 GCA_023246275.1 Candidatus Uhrbacteria bacterium | reverse complement strand
GCGTCGACGATCGCGACGACCTCGACCACAAAGAACACCTCAGCCCCGTCGACGCCCTCGATCCCCTCCGTCAAAATCGAAATCCAAAACGGCACGACCATCACCGGCCTCGCCTTCCGTGCCTCCCAGCTGCTCGACGGGACCGAGTACGACGTAACGAAGATCGGCAACGCCGCAGAACGCGCCTACAAGCACACGGTCATCTACGACCTCACGAACGGCGCAAAACCGAAGGAACTGAAGCAACTCCAAGATTCCATCAAGGCCGAGGAAACCCTGTCGGCCACGGGCAACGCGCTCTCGGGAAACGTCGTCCCCCAGGGAATCTCGGTCTCTTCCGACGACTACCAGTCCCTGGCCACGGCCAAGAACATTGACTTTTTGGTGATTTTGGGGGAGAGTGCGTCAGACTTAGCAATAAAATAGTATGCCGCAAGCCCACATCCCCATCGTCGCGCTCATCGGGCGCACAAACGTGGGCAAATCGACGCTGTTCAACCGCCTGCTCGAACGGCAGGCGTCCATCGTTTCCAAGGTGGCCGGAACCACGCGCGACCGAAAGGAAGGCGTGTGTCTTTGGCGCGGGCTCGTCATCAAGCTGATTGACACGGGCGGCCTCGACATGGACCACTCGGACGAAATTGAGAAGAACGTCGTCAGGCAGGCCGAGAAGGCGATCGCAAAGGCGGACGTGATCCTGTTCGTCGTCGACATGAAGCAGGGCGCGCTTCCGCAGGAACGCGAGCTGGCCGCCGTGCTGATGAAGTGCGGCAAGCCCGTCATCGTCGTCGGCAACAAGGCCGAGACCCCGGCCATCCGCAACTCCGCGATGGACCCGTCGTGGCGCCTGCTCGCCCTCCCCTCCCCGATTCCGGTTTCCGGATTGCGCGGAACGGGCACCGGCGATCTCCTCGACGTGATTTACGACAAGCTCGAGACGATCAAGATGAAGCCGGCCGAGCTCCAGGAAGTCACCGCCGTCCGCGTCGCCGTCGTCGGAAAGCCGAACGTGGGCAAGAGCTCGCTCATCAACGCGATCCTCGGCGAGGAGCGGTTCATCGTCAGCCCGGTGGCGCACACCACGCGCGAGCCGAACGACGTGCTGATCGAATACAAGGACAAGGAGTATCTTCTCATCGACACCGCCGGTCTTCTGAAGGCCGCCAAGATGAAAAAGCAGGGCGAGCTCGAGGAGCAGGGCGCGTTTCGCACGGAGCGCGTGCTGCCGAAGGCAAACGTGGCGCTGTTCGTGGTCGACGTGACCGAGCCGGTCGGGACGCAGGACAAGATGATCGCCGGCATGGTCAAGAGCGCCGGCACCGGAGTCATCATCGTCGCGAACAAGTGGGACCTCGTGAAGGAGAAGAACCCGACCACCATCAACCGCGTCCGCGAGATGATCGCGGGAGGCCTCCCCTTCATCGCCTGGGCGCCGACCGTGTTCGTGTCCGCGAAGACGACGCAGCGCATCCCCGAGCTGTTCACGCTCATCGACGAGGTCGAGAAGGCCCGCCACGCGCAGATCCCGGAGCGCGACCTTGAAACGTTCTGGCGCTCCGCCGTCCGCGCCCACCTTCCCAGCCGAGGCAAGGGACCGAAGCCGCCGGAAATCATGGGAATGGAGCAAACCGGTACCGCGCCCCCGACCTTCAACCTCCACATCAAGGCCAAGCGCCTCGACGTGCTCCACCCGAGCTACCTCCGCTTCCTGGAAAACCGCATGCGCATCCACTTCAAGCTCACGGGGACCCCGATCGTGATCAACATCGTGGGGATGACGGCGCGGGCAAAATAATCTATGCACCTCATCGTCGGCCTCGGCAACCCCGGCCCGGAATACTCCCAGACCCGCCATAACGTCGGGTTTCTCGTCGTCGACGAACTCGTGCGGCGCGGGCTCGACCGTACCAAGGCGCGGACGCTGAAGCCGGACACGTTCATGAACCTGTCCGGGACGGCGGTCGCGGCGGCATTGCGACAGTCGAACATGACGGCCAAGGACGTGATCGTGGCGTACGACGACGCCGACCTCGCGTTCGGCGACATCCGCGTGCGAACCGAGGGCGGCAGCGCCGGGCACAACGGGATCAAGTCGCTCATCGAGCACCTCGGGACGCCGGAGTTCACTCGCGTCCGCGTCGGGATCGGCCGCCCCGAGAATCCGAACGTCCCGCTCGAGGACTGGGTGCTCGGAAAGTGGTCGGGCGATGAGCAGGAAAAGATGAGCAAGATCGTCGAGCGCGCAGCGGACGAGATTGAAAAAATGCTTTAGGACGATATGGACGACACGAAATTCTGGATCTCCCTCGTCCGCTTTCCAAAGTTCGGGCCGGTCCGCATCCAAAAATTGGCCGCCGCCTTCCACTCGATGGAGGCGGCGTTTTCGTCTTCGCGTATCGAATTGATCGCGGCCGGGATCGAGCCGCACATCGCCGACCAGTTCGTCTTCGAGCGCGCGTCGATCAATCCCGACGAGGAAGCGGCGCGACTCGTTCGGCACGGCGTGACGGCCGTGACCGTGCAGGACGACGCCTACCCGCCAGACTTGAAAACGATCTTCGATCCACCGCCCGTCCTGTTCGTCCGCGGCGTTCTCCCCGACCCAAAGCGCGTCCACCTTGCCGTCGTCGGCACGCGCAAGCCGTCGCAGTACGGCCTCCAGGTCACCCAGGAGTTCGTCGGCCCCATCGCAAAGAGCGGCGTCGTCATCGTCAGCGGCCTCGCGTACGGCATCGACGCCGCGGCGCACGAGGCGACGCTCGAGGTCGGCGGGACGACGGTGGCGATCCTCGGCGGCGGGCTCGACGACGAGAACGTTTATCCGTCCCAGCACCGCGCCCTCGCGTCGAGAATCGTCGCGGGCGGCGGCGCGGTCATCTCCGAGTTCCCCGTCGGCACCCACCCCATGCCGCAGAACTTCCCGTTCCGCAACCGCATCATCGCCGGCATGACCCGCGGCACGCTCGTGACGGAAGCGCTCATCAAATCCGGATCCCTCATCACGGCCCGCGGCGCGATCGAGATCGGCCGCGACGTATTCGCGGTCCCGGGTTCGATTTACTCGCCGCTCTCGGAGGGACCAAACAACCTGATCAAGACGGGCTCCTTCCCCGTCACGACGCCGGAAGACGTGCTGTCGCGGTTGGGCCTCGTCGTCCGCGAGACAAAGCCAGATTACGTTCCGGGCAGCGCGGAGGAAAAGACGGTTTACGACGCGCTGACGAGGGAGCCGTTGCACGTCGACGAGCTCACCGCCGCGACCGGGATGGAGCCGAAGGCGATCACGTCGACGCTGACGCTGATGGAGCTGAAGGGTTCGGCACGACATCTGGGCGGGTTGTATTATGTGAGGGGGTAATTTCCTATCGTCTCCCCTCCTTTTCAAGGAGGGGTAAGGGGTGGTTATTAAAATGACTTCCATATAAAAACACGGTCCGTCGTGAGACGAACCGCGAAGACGATTGAGAGGCAACCTAGGTCAGCCACTCCAGATAGGTAAGTTCCCTCCAGATCACGCGGGCCTCCTCGTCCCAGAACTCCGGGTCATGGCTTGTCTCCTCAAGAAAATCTTCAAGGGAAAACTCGCCAAGAATGCCCGGGTTGTGACTCCAGTAGCCCGCTCGCTCAAGGAGAGGAAAAACCATGTAGTAGATCCACTTGTATGCGCTCTTCGCCTCCTCCTTCTGGTCCCACCACCGTTCCTCCGTCATCCACAGGAAGGCCGGCGTGCGCCTCCACATGGCAGGCGCGAGTTCGCCTCGATCCGTATGGCGGATGCTCTTCCGTCCTTGCTTGCTATTCTTTGACACGTTCGCTCCGTTCGCCCTAAGGCGGTTTGAGTTCGACGTGCTTGTGATCAACCATGAAACCTCCATCGCGCGGCTCGACCTGGATCGTCGAGCGGCGGGATAAAAGGGGGAGCCGGCGGGCGCTCCCCAAGGGTATCAGCGGCCTTCGAAGCGGGCGCGCTCGAGACAGTGCGCGTACCAGCGACGCCTCTGTTCTGTGTCTCTCAGAAACTTCTCCCGATCGTCGCAGCAGAAGCTGTCGTACTCGGGATAATCGAAGACGTCGGCGTCATCGAGCTCGTGGTTCTTGCGCGGGTCGCCGTAATGGGTCACGGCCTCCCAGATGGTCTGCGCGGAGGCGTGCACCTGCCGCGTTCGCTCCGCCTCAGACAATCCGCGAAGCATCCAGAGCTCGCCCGCGACGGTATCGTATACCATCAGCGCGCGGTGCGGGACATCGAGCCAATGCGTCCACGGGTCGTGGATCACTCGGACAAATTTCTCCGTGCCGCCGCACGATCGAAGGATCGCGCGTCTGAGCATTTCCTCGATCTCATCCTCGTCCGGCCACTCGTCATCCACGTGCGGATTCCTCCGCTCGCGAAGACTCATGGTTCGAACGCTGAGATGCTTGTTCTTGCTGTGCTTTGACATTCGCTCCTTGCGCTACCAGAGCATGATGCTCAGGAAGGCCGGATTGACGATTGGCATTGCGCCTCCGTGTGGAATCGTTCGCCGAGGCTATCACGATTTGGCGGGTTTGTCAATGAACGATAGTCGAAACCGCGACCATGGGATCGACGCTATTTCTTGACAGAAGCCCGTTTTTCAAGTACCTTCTCCCTGTCACCATGACACGGCACGGCATGTCGCCGCGCCCAAGGAGAGCCATGATTCTGCTGCTCGCAATTGCATGTTCCACGCTCGATCCGCTCACGTCTTCCCCGTTCGACGAGAACGACTGCGCGTTCACGCTCGAGGACGCTGAGTCCCGCGACGAGATCTGCCTTGGCACGCGGCCGTACTACGAGATGGGCGCGTCCGTCTCGTATTCCCTGGACGAGTACGACACCTTCGACCTGATCGTGTCCGCCGCTCCAGAAGGCGGCGTCGGAATGGACACGGTTCGTCTCGCCGTCTCCGCGACGCCGAGCTGGAACCTCGAGGACGTGCTGACCATCGAGTATCCCGACGGCGATGTCCGCGGTGTCGACCTCGATGAGGACGGCGATGTCGAGATCGACGCGGACGCGGAGTTTTGTGCCGGCGATGGAGACGCGTACACGCTCATCTTCGATCACGCGGGACTCGACACCCCCGACAACGAGTACCTGTACGTCGGCTTCGACACCGTCCAAACCTGGCACCAGGAGGGCGCCGACGACCTCACCACCAAGTTCCAGGATCTCGGCCCGAACGGCTGGTCCACGTCCCTCGGCGTCGAATTCTGAACGCCACCTCCGCCACCCCGGCGGTTTTTCTTTTGGGAAACCGGCGGGGCGGACCAAGCCGGGAGTCCAATTCAAGACCTGACCCCCGGCCCCCGCCTTTCCGCGATATGACAGGCGAATTCGCGGAGTCATCCAAAGCTATCGCGACGAAGGAATGGAGCAGGAAGCGAACGAGATCGCGGCCGCGTACGGGATTTCTAACGAGGGCGTCCGATAGAGACAAAGACGCGCCATGGCCGGCGCGTCTTTTTTATCGCAACGAACCTCGAGTCAGCTACCAGCAACCCTTTTGTCGGAGGGCAAAAGAAAAAAGACGGCGAATGCCGTCAGCGCGCTTGGTTCTCTTGTTCCAGGCGCTCGATGAGCGCGCGGTACTTCTCGACTTCCGCCTCACAGCGCTTCGCTGCCTCGCAGATATCCTCAAGCCAGACGTCCGGGAGCGTCTCGACGCGCTCGTAGGGGATCGAAACGCGAGCGAGCCCGCGAACCATTCCCTCCGACCGCCATTCCGCACGGAAACGGAATTCCTTGCCCCGAAGAAGCACCTCGACGACGTAGCCCTTGAGGTGCTTCCCGTGCAGCTGCGCCATGCCGGTCCACAGATACAATGATCTGTCAGCTGCATCCGGCCCGACGGAAAGGTACCAGCCGGACGCGGGCGCGCCCTTGATTTCGAGTGCCATGACGTTCTCCTTCAGAACGCCTGTACTAAACCATTTCTTAGAAGACTCGTCAATCCACCAACCTTCGCGCGCAACATTGAAAAAAGACGGCGGAAGCCGTCAGGTCGTCGCGTGCTCGACGCGCTCGAGGGTGAACCGTCCGTGGTCGATGGAGAGGACCGTCGTGTCCGAGATCTGGACGCGCTCGGTGGCGTCCGCCGCTTTGGCGCGGAGCGCTTCGACGAACGCGGCGTAGAGCGTACGGATGCGGTCGACGCTCAGCGTCTGGTACAGCATCTCGATCATGGAGCGCGCGGCCTTGCAGATCTCGTCGTCGACCATTGCCGAATCCGGGAACAAATCGTGGCCGAGCTCGACGGGCGTCGGATCGTCGACGAGGTCACGGACCTCCACGAGAGACTTGAGCCAAAGATGCGTGCGGGCGCGGCACACGGCGGCCGTGTCATCCTCGCTCACCGTCTCGTCAGGGCGCGACCAGAGAATTCCGTGCATCGCCCGGATGGTCGACGGCTC
>JAHFIS010000094.1 GCA_023246275.1 Candidatus Uhrbacteria bacterium | reverse complement strand
CCGAGCTCGAGTCCCTGATGAAAGCGAACGGACGCGTCAGGCAGGCTCTGGTCGCCCGAATCGTCGAAGAATCGGGGTCCTAGGAAGGATTTGACACGGACGAGGTGATCGCCAACTTTGGACTGACATGGGATCAGGTCATTCGGGACCGGACGGTCTCGTCATGGTTTCTGAATCACTCCCAGCGATTTGCCATGCGCGCAAGAATCCGGTCGCTCATCGATCGATTCAAGCCGTCGCGCGGGGAGATTCTCAAGATGGCGGAACGGGCGGCCAGGTCCATCGTGGACGACGACGGATCGTCCATCGACATGCCCGATCTTCTCTCGCTTCCCGAGACGTTCGGGCTTTCGGAGCAAGAATCATTACTGTTCACACTGGAGGCCATCGGGGTGCGCCTCGTGCGGGAATGCCTGGAGGGGGACAGGACCGTCGTTCCGCTGGCGCGGAGCCTTCTGGCGGCATCCGGCAATTCGGACGCCCTTCTTGCGGCGCTCCGATCTTTGGAAATGCGATCGCTCGCGTGGGAATCGTTTGTCCGCGCGATGAAGCTCAACGAGTTCGCGGAGGCCAAGGACTTGGAATTTTTCGGCCTGGACGATGAGGAGATGCGCGCGGAGGCGACGGATACCCTGTTGGTTCTTCTGAAAAACGGTGCGGACGGATCCGTCATCGAACATCTGGCAACGGCATTCAATGTGCGTCGAGACGACCTGTCTCCGGACGTGCTCGCGTCGGCGGTCCGGGAGGGGATCGCGGCGAGCCTGTCCGGGAAGCGCCTGGGTGCTCTCGTCGAGTTCGTTCGGTCGCAGCGAGTTACCCCGGAGATGGCCGCCGTGAACGAGCGTTGCCGCCAGGACGTGGAGGCGCTCGTTCGGGAAGACATCGCGGCGTTCCTAACCATGAACGACGAGGAACGATCGGTCTTGAACGGACTGTTTGGCGTTTCCGAGCAGGTCCTTCGTTCCCCGGACGTTGCCAAGAATGTGGAGGAACAGGCGGTCCGGATGATCGAGCAGTCGTTCGTCGGCCTGCCGGCGCTGAGAGAAATCGTTCCGGAAATTGTCGGTCAGGACTGGTACCGCGAGGCGTGCGAAAAAAGGGTCCTGAAGTTCATAAAGGGCGGGCAGTCGCGCCATAACGACACGGGCCTGTTCATGGAGAAGTTTTGCCGTCTGGTCGGCCTTCCGGCGGAGACGTTCCGGACGCAGGAGATCGTCGCCGCGGCACGGGTGTGCGTCGTTCAGCTTCTCAACGGGGAGCGCTACGAATCCATTCCTTCGCTTCAAGACCTGTTCGGCGTTTCGGCGGCAAACGGAATGAAGATGTCCATGTACGGGGGGTCACCCCTGCCGCTGTACCTGTTCGGCGGGCTGATCGACCGCAAGACCGTAGACGCGTGGAAAGTCGAGGGCGTTTCAGAGGCTATTGCGGCTCTTCAGCGGGGCGGGATGGCAAACCAGAAGAGCCTGACGAAATACTACGCGAACCGAAGGAATTTTGACGGTCTTGCCATGGCGATCGAATTGGGGGCCGCAAGCGTTCCGTACGAGAACGAGTCGGACGCGGTCCGGGAGCTTCAAAAATTGATCGTCAACGGCGACGGACTGGCTGCCGAAGGCCTGCTGAAATGCTACGGGCTGACCGGAACGCTCTTTGACGCGGGACTGAGAAAGCGCGTCAAGGATGCCGCGGACGAGGAACGGCAGCGTCGGGAGTTCCGCGAGGATTTCGCGCTTGACGAGGATCCGCATCGCGTGGCGGAGGAAATGGCCGGATTTTATATTGACGAATGGATCGGCGTCGAGCTTTCGGCGCTTGAACGACGGGCCGCGGAACAGAACGTCGATCTCGATTTCTCGACACGGATGGCGGCGTACAACAAGCGGGAGGCGATTCGCGCGAGCACTGAGATCCAGTTCGACTGGACGCGCGAATACCTTGTCCGGTCCGTGCTTGGAGAGATGCGGCATCAGGCGGACGCGACGGACCTGCGGCGCGCCTCGTTCGTGAGGCTTCCTCCGATTGCGGACGACTGGCTTTCGACGGCTACCAACGAGGAGATCCGGCAGATGATGGCCGCGTCCGCGGACCGTTTTCGCGAGCCGGGATGGCAGGACTCGTACGGGAGCGAACCGTGGGCGAGGATCGCGGAAACGGCGGAAATGATGTTCGCGCCGGATCCGGACCACCGGAAGCTCATCGACCTGGCCTACGACCTGGAGCACAACAGCGGGACGGTGTTCAGCAAGGAACACGAGCGGGTCACCTATCGTTCCTCGGATCAGCTTCGGCGCATTTTGGGAATCAAGCGCGAGGTCAACGACCCGGAGGCGCTGCTGGTCCTGTTGGAATCCGAGCTTTCGCCCGAGGAGTACCGTGCCGTCGCGGACCGGTGGAACGCGTGGAAGGACGTTCGCGCACGGATGCACACGCGCGTCGGCGCGAGGCCCGAGGAAAGGCGCGCGCGATACCTGTCGGACATCCGCTCGCTGGCGGCTTCGGAGATCGACGAACTCCGGATCGTCTCAAGCCTGGATCGATTGGAGGCCGACGCCCTTCGCGCCCGGCTGACGTCGGAACCGGTTGTCGCGGGGCGAGCCGGTCGTCTTGCCCTGATGCGTTCCGCGAACGCGGCCATCCGGAAGCGGATCGGCCAGTCCGATAACGGCTTGTCGGGCGTTCTCGAGCGGATCGGGCGTCCGAGCTGGATCGGGCGCGCGGAGGTGGATTTCTTCGCCCCGATCGTCGGGGCCTACCTGAAGGCGCGCATGGACGTCGCTCGGGATGCCGCGGAAATGAACGCGATTCAGGAAATTCTTGCGTCCCGTCCGAACGGCCGCGCGGTCGATTCGGTACTCATCGTCAACGCCGAGGAGATTCCGGAAGACTTCAGGCGTTTGATCTCGGAACTAACCAAGGAGTAGCTATGCCGCATTGGGAAGCAGGGAACAATCCGGAACCGGCCGTCCCGGTCCATCTTGATTCCGACCGGGACCGCCGCTTGAATCCGAGCGGACTGATCGCGAAGGGCGGCGCGCTGGTCGGGGGCGTCCATGCGGTCGGCGACCAGGCGGCCGCGATCGCCGAGTCGCTTCACGGCGAACTGGATCCCGAGATCGAGGCCGATCTTCTCCGCGCGCAATCCAGGCTCGCCGATGCCAGGAATGCGCTTGCGAGGCGCCTCGCCAGGTCCGCCGGCGCGACGGCCGCGCTCGAAGCCACGAACCCGACGCTCGAGGCGTACGAAGACGGGGACGAGCGTGCCGGCGCGGTCGAGGAGATCCTCGACCGTGGGTTTGCCGTTGCCTATCTGAAATCCACGGCCGCGGAAAAACTGAGCTTCGGGGAGAATCTGGCGTATCTCGAGTCGAAGGGAATCGGCACGACCGAGGCGGTGGAATCGTTCGTCGAAGCCGGGCGATGGGGGGAGGTGATCGAGAGTCATCGTATGTCCGAGGCGGACAGGAGGCGGTTTTATGACGCCATCGCCGCCACTTCGGACGGGCTTGAGCGACTTGCGAGCGAGTATCCGCAGACGAACTTTTTAAGCGAGAACGCGCTCAATCTCGTACTTGATGGACCGGACGGCGTGAACAGGGCCTTGCGCCACGCGAGGCTTTTCAGCCGCGCGGCGTATCATCTTTCCTCGCGGATTTCCACGATCCTGGCCAATCCGAACCCGAACCCCGAGATCCTTTTGGAAGCCATCGCGTTTTTTCCGCAAGATAGATACCTGGTCGAAAATCTCATCGTTTCTCTGGAATCCTGCCAAATGGTTCCGGAACGGAATGAGTTCGTTCGCGAAAAGGCCGTCAGTGCCGTCATGTCGCTCGTGGCGGAAGGGAAGGGTTCCGAGGCGCTCGGGGTTATCAACGGGACGGGCATGGAACGGGAGTTCGTGGACAACCGCGAGTTTGCGAACGCTCTTCTGAGGACGTTCGGGGACTCTCCGGCCACTATCCTTCCGCTTCTTGATCGGTTCCCGCTCGTTCGACCGCTGTTGAAACCGCATATGCGAGGCAAGGATTCGATAACCAATTGGATTATCGATCGCCTCGGACCGGGCAGGCAGCCGATCGTGAAGGACGTC
>JAHFIS010000093.1 GCA_023246275.1 Candidatus Uhrbacteria bacterium | reverse complement strand
ATGGTGTTGAGCGTGCGGAGGTGGAGGGCGCCCGGGGACTGCGAGAGGACGGCGGCGGCCTTGGAGAGGTTCTCGGCGGCGGCGACCTCGCCCTCGGAGCTGATGATGACGGCGCGGCGCTCGCGCTCGGCCTCGGCCTGCTTTCCGATGGTCCGGACCATGTCGGGCGGGAGGTTGATGTCCTTGAGCTCGACCGCGGTCACTTCAACGCCCCAGCCGAGCGTGGCCTCGTCGACGATCTTCTCGATCTTGTCCGAGATCACCATGCGCTGCGAGAGCAGCTCGTCGAGCGTCACCTCGCCGACGATGTTTCGCATCGTGGTCTGCGCGAGCTGCAGCACCGCGTACCCGAAGTTCTCAACCTCGAGCACCGCCTTCGACGAGTCGACCACCTTGTAGTAGATCACCGCGTTGATCTTGGCGCTCACGTTGTCCTTCGTGATCGCGTCCTGCGCCGGGACGTCGACGGCCTTCAGGCGGAGGTCGACCTTCCGCATGCTCTGGAACACGGGAACGACGAGCCGCCATCCCGGATCGACCATGCTGGAGAACTTTCCCATGGTGAACTTCACTCCGCGCTCATACTGGTTGACCTGCTTGACGGACGCGATGAGCAAGATTGCGATCGGGAATCCGAACGTTGTAACGAGGCCGAACAGCACCGCGAAGAATGTTTCAATCATACGGCTGGTATTTAAACACGTGCACCGCGGCGTTGTCGAGCGCCCACCAGGAAGCGGCGTTTTGCTTGGCCGTCTCGACGATTCTTGGCGCTTCCCACCAGTACTGGTTCACGACGAAATAGACGGTCCTCGCGAGCGGCTCCGTGCATTCCGGGTCCTTCGAGCAGCGCGCGTTCATGAGGTCGAGCGCGGCCTTCGCGGTTTCGGAGCCTGGCTTCTTGTTCATCGCGAGAAAATCGGCGTACAGGTCGCCGCCGGTCGGGATCGGATAGAAGAACAGGTCTCCGTAGTATCGCACGAATCCGAGTTCGCGCACCGCTGCCGCCGACACGGTCTGGTTCGCAAGGACAATGTAGGGCGTCCCCGCGGCGTTCTTCTCGATCGCATGGACGGCGTCAACGTCGGCCTGGCTCACGTTGAACCCGTGTCCCGCCTCGTAGGCGTCGTTGCGGGGATAGGCGAGGTAGAACGAGGCGGTCGCGAGCGCGGCGAGCAGCGCGACGGTGGCGACGCGAAGCGAGACCGGGCCGGGACGCACGCGGTTGATCCACGTGCCCACCGCGAGGATGACGAGCGGCGCGAGGAAGAACAGCGCGAGCGGGACGAGGCGGGCGGCAAAGTTCTGGCGCTCGTAGTCGATGAGGAACGAGAAGTCGACCGCGGTCGCGAGGATCGCGCCGTTCACGGCGAGCATCGCGGACATGACGACGAGGACGCGGAGCGCGCCGTGCATCTGGCGGCGCGAGAGCCAGTAGCCGGCGGCGGCAAGCGCGACGAAGACGGCGGTCGCGTTGAGACCGTAGAGATAGACGAAGTCGAGGACGGGATCGAAGCGGTTGGAGAGAAAAAGGGACAGGTTGGAAAGGGCGGAACGGGTGGAAAGGTTTGAAAGGTCCAGACCCGGCGTTCCCGTCGATCGGATCGCGTTGACGACGAACGAGAGGGGGATCGCAACGCTTCCGGTGACGGCGGTCGTCCAGAACAGGGCGCGGGCGAGCCAGTGGCCGTCGTTTCGCCTTGGCTCGGTCGCGAGCAGGATGACGAAGAGCGTCGCGGGGATCCCGGCGATGGGGTGCGTGACGAGCACCGCGAGGGCGGGGAGGGCGAGGGGCCAGACGCGAGGGGCCTCGTCGCGGACGAGCGTCGGGACCGCGGCGAGCACGAGGAGGAGAACCCAAAGGTCGGCCAGGCCCTGCGGCGTCGTGAGGATGAACGTGGAGAGCGGGAGGAGGAAGAGCCCGGCAAGCGTGGCAGCGCCGGCGTTCTTGTCCTTGAGCAGGTGCGTGGCGGCGCTGAACCAGGCGAGCGGGAGGAGCAGCGCGGCGAGGAGGGGAACGAGGAGCGCGTTCAGGGTCGCGATCGGAATCGAGAACGCGTGGAATCCGAACAGAACGAGCGCATACTGCCCGACGTAGTAGAGCGGCTTCGGCGAGATGGTGCCGAACTGCGCGATGTGCTCCTCGGTGGCCTGGTGGATGAACGGGTCGAAGCCGAAGCCGAGCGGGAAGACGAGGACGGCGGCGAGGAGGAAGACGCCGAGCGCGGCGGTCGTGAGCGCGATCGTGACGGCGCGTTCCTTGCCGTGGAACAGCATCGCGGCGAGGACGAGTGCCGACAGGCCGAACGAGACGAACGCGGCGGCGGGGACGCGCTCCCAGACGGTTCGCACCGCGTCGGTCGTCGCGCCGGAGAGCAGGATCCAGACGGTGGCGGCGAGGCCGGCGACGACCAGGGTCGCGGCGATCCAGAACGCGGCAGGCACGCGATGCCGCGGCTCGGCAACCTCGTCGTGCGGCCGTTGGAACCATCCGAGATGTGATTTCTCGGAGAGTGTCCACGCGACCGGCCCCGCGGCGATGGCGACGGCGAGCGCTGCGGTTTGCGTGAACTCCGCGACGTAGTACGCCGCGGCCCCCGCGGCCATGATCGCGGACAGGAGCATCCACGCGCCGACCCACGTCTGCGTCGGCCCATGTTCCGCCGGCGCGGCCCAGCGCCCGACCCAGTTCCCGAACGTCGCGAGAAACGCGGCGAGCAGCGCGGCCCCGAGGATCGGGTTTTGCCAGAGCGCGGCGTTCGCGAGCAGAAGCGCTAGGAAAACGACGGTAAAACTGATAGAGTGGACGCGTGAAAGAAATCCGGTCATAGTGCGGATATCCTACCATTTATGACGTTCGAACGCGATCCGAACAAATTGTTCCCTCACGACCGGCTGTTCGCGGCGACGGTTCTCCGTCTTGTCCCGTCGTTTGTCACTCCGAACGCGGTAACATGGCTCCGATTCCTGATGACGCCGTTCGTTCTGTACCTCCTGTACGCGGGCGACTTTGCCGCCGGCGTCCCGCTGTTCGTGCTCGCCGCGTTTACCGACGCGCTCGACGGGTCGATGGCCCGCGTGCGAAAGGAAATTACCGAGTGGGGAATGCTGTACGATCCGATCGCGGACAAGTTCCTGATCAGCTCCGTCGTCCTGCTCGTCGTCGTTCGGTACCTGCATCCGGCGATCGGGCTCACGATCGTCGGCCTCGAGGGGGCGCTCGTCATCGGCGGGATCGTCCGCAAGCGCATGGGCCTGCGCGTCATGGCAAACGTGATCGGCAAGACGAAGATGGTCACGCAGTTTCTTGGGATCACGGTCCTGCTCGTTTCGGTCTGGACCGGCACGACCGCCCTGATTCCGCTCGCCATCGCCCTCTTCGCGCTCGCCATTCTTCTCGCGGTCGCCAGTCTTTTTACGTACGGCCTATGAAGAACGTCCATCCTCGCTTTGACAAATGGATCGTCGGCGCGTTCGCTCTGCTCGCGTTCCTCGGCTGCCTCGTCCTTCTCCGCGTCGGAGGAATCTACGTGTCGCCCGACGAGACGGCGAACGCCTTCTTTGCCAAGACGTTCGTCCGCGACGGGTCGCTCTCCGTCTACGAGTCGATGAACGCGACCCTTGGGAACGCGCTTCATCCGCGCAGCGTCGTTTCGGTCGCCGGCCGCCTCGTCCCCGGGAGCTTCATCGGATTGCCGGTGATCTTCGGGGCGATCGCGGCGATGATCGGGTACTGGGCCCTCCCGTTTTTGACGCCGCTGCTCGCCGCGCTCGCCGTCTTCGCCTGGTACGCGACCACGAAGAAGATCTTCGACCGCGAGGTCGCGCTGCTCTCCGCGATCCTTCTCGCGATCCATCCGGCATGGTGGTACTACTCCGCCCGCTCGTTCATGCCGAACGTCCCGTTCGTCGCCCTTCTGATCCTCGCCGCCTACCTGCTCGTCGTCCGCCCGTCGCGCGGCCAGCGCCTCGCCGTCGTCGATCCGGCCCTCGCCGGAGCCCTCGCCGGCCTCGCCCTCTTCGTTCGTCCGTCCGAAGCCGTCTGGCTCGCCCTCGCGTCCGTCGCCGCCACGTTTCCCCTCCTCATAGGGAGCCCGCCCGGACGACAGACCGGTCGGA
>JAHFIS010000010.1:3229-11368 GCA_023246275.1 Candidatus Uhrbacteria bacterium | reverse complement strand
TGAGCAACCTGCCTCTCCCGTCCCTTCCCCGCCTGCCCCGTCTCCCCTCCGCCTCCCGCCCGCCGACGACGACCGCCTCCCCGGCGATCGAGACGCCGCTCCTGTGTCCCGTCTCCTGGGACGCCAAGGGGTTTCTGACCGGGAACCCGATCTACTTCTCGTCGCTGCTGTCGCCGACCGGAACAACCTGCGTGGTCTCGCTCGCCGAGGCCTACGAGCCGTCGATGGACATCCATCACGTGACGGAGGCCCACGACATGGTCGTGCGCCACGTGACGCGGCAGATCGTCCTGCTGGTCCGCCCCGGCAGCCCGCGGCCCGGCAACAGCCCGTGGCACGTGAACGAGTCGGTACGGCGACTGGCGAAGGTCGGCATCCTCTCCGTCCACGCCCCGTCGGACGCGCTGGTTGCCTTCCTGGGAATCGACGACGGGCGGCAAGGCCTTCGCAACGCGCTGCTGCGCTTCGACGAGGGCCGTCTGACCCGCTCCTGGCGCGCCGACGGCAGCAACCTCGCCGAGCCGCACCGCGCCGGACTCCGCGACGTCACGACCCCCCGCGGCAAGTAGCCGTCCACCCCGCCCCTCGACCCTGCCCCGAGCCTCGCTCAGGGCCTTTTTTTGTCCGGCCGTCGGCAACGAAATGCCGCTCCGACGCGAGGTCGGAGCGGCATTTCGGCTTACTTGGTTTCCTTGTGCGCGACGTGGGTCTTGCACCACTTGCAGAACTTGGAAAGCTCCAGGCGGTCCTTGAGCATCTTCTTGTTCTTGTGGCTCATGTACCCCACGTTCTTGCAGGTGGTGCACTCAAGCTTGATGACGTTGTCTTGGGACATATAAGGGGATCGTTTAACGCCGGAACAGTATCAAATCGGCCGGTTTCAGTCAAGTGGAGCCGCTTGTCGGATTTGAACCGACGACCTTCACTTTACAAAAGTGTTGCTCTACCACTGAGCTAAAGCGGCACGGATACACTCCAGGATCCAGCATTTATGCTGGATCCTGGAGTGGTGGGCAGAGAAGGATTCGAACCTTCGAAGCCGTGAAGCAAGAGATTTACAGTCTCTCCCCGTTGACCGCTTGGGTATCTGCCCGCGGCAACAGTATAGCCGGTAGGGGGAATCCGATCAAGGGGTCTCCGCTGCGGCGGGCGGAACCGAACTAACCGAAGGGCGTCCGAGAAAGCCATTGACCCTGCCGACCACCTCGTTGATCCCCAGGTCGGACTTCACGAGGAAGTCGAGCGCGCCCATCTTCTTCGCGCGTTCCCGGTCCTCGTCCTGGTTCAGGTTCGAGAACACGACGACCTTGACGTCCTTGATTTCCGGGTCGGCCTTGACCTCCTCGAGAACCTGGAACCCGTTTTTGTTTGGCATGATCAGGTCGAGCAGAACAAGCTGCGGCTTGATACGGCGAATCTTCTCGAGCGCCTCCACGCCGTCCGCGGCGGTCTCCACGACGAAGCCGTGGCGGGCGAGCTTGCTCTTGAGGACGCCGGAGAGCGCGCTCTCGTCCTCGGCGATGAGAATCAGCGGGTTCGTGATCGTTTCGACGTTTTTCATAGTGCTATGTCTTAGTCTCGTTCGTGGTTAGGGTCTTCCCTCCGCCGCGCTGCTTGCTTCCCGCGACTGGTAGAAGGAACCAGAAGGTGCTTCCGCGACCCTCCTCCGAGTCGAAGGAGATCATACCCCCGGATTCCTCGATGATCAACTTGGCGATATACAGCCCAAGCCCGGACCCTTCCGCCTGCTTCTTCACCGCGTTGTCCGCGCGGAAGAACCGCTCGAAAATACGCGCCTTGTCCGCCGCGCCGATTCCCATCCCGTTGTCCTTGATGGTGACACGATAATAATGCTTCCCGTCCTTCGTAAGCGTCACGTCCACCTGCGGCGTTCCCGTCTCGGGATAGGTGTACTTAACCGCGTTCGAGACGAGGTTGGCCGCCACCTGACGGATGAGCACCGGGTCGACGTTGATCGCCGGAAGCGTGTCGTCGGGAAGATGCAGCTTGATCGCGCACCCCTTCGCGTCCGCGATCCCGGTGTTTTCCTGGACCACGTCCTTCAGCACCTCCGCGATGTCGGTCGGCTTTGGAACGATCGACAGGCGGCCCGTCTCGAGCCTCGACACGTTGAGCAGGTCATTGACCAGGCTGATCATGCGGCTCGTTGACGTCACGGCCTGGTCGACGTTGGCCTTCTGCTCCGGCAGCAGCGGGCCGATCTCCTGCGACTGGAGGTCCTCGAGGTACCAACGGATGGCCGTGAGCGGCGTGCGCAGCTGGTGGGACGCGACGGAGACGAACTCGGTCTTTAGCCGGTCCACCTCCCGCTCGTGGGTCACGTCCCGGAACACGATGACCGCTCCGGCGACGGACCCGTCCTCGTTTACGATCGGCGCCGAGGAATCCGCGACGGGAACGAGCGACCCGTCCGGGCGAACCATCGACATTCCGTCGGGCATCACGGACAATTTTCCCTTGAGCGCGCGGCGGACGAAGGAATCGTCCGGGGTCCGTTCCGCCCCCTTCACGAACCGAAGGATCGACTTGTACGGCTTGCCGAGCGCGTCGGCGGAAACCGTCTCGGAGATCTTTTCGGCGGCGCGGTTGAACAGGATGACGTTCTCGTCCGCCCCGATCGCCACCACCCCGTCGCCGATCCCGAGGAGGATCGCGTCCGACTTCGCCTTAGCCTGCTGGAGCAGCGACTGCGTCTCGTGGATCCGGTCGATCATCACGTTGAACGACCGGCCGAGCGTTCCGACCTCGTCGCCGGACGCGACCAGCTTCCTCGGCAGGCGCTCGTTCTCCGCGCCGCCGGCGATGCGCTGGATCGTATCCGTGATCTGGTTCAGCCGGCGCGTGGACAGGCGGACGGTTATCCACAGGGCAAGCGTCAGGGCCAGGATCATCCCGACGCCCGTGCTGCTCAAAATAAGGATGATGCGCTGCTCCACGCGGTTGGCGAGCGACCGCGGCTTCACGTTGATCAGCATGAACTTCCCGGGGTCCTCGTTGTACCGGTTGTACGCAGCCACGACGCTTGCGCCGCTCTGGTCCGCGCCGAACACGCCGTTTTTCCCGCCCTTCCTCGCGTTGTCGTCGATGGAACGCGTCACGATCGCGTCATGGACGGCGATATTCCCCTGTAGCGATCCGTCGATGCGCGTGTCGATGAGCACGCTGTCGTTTCGGTCGAGCACAACGGTATATTCTCCGGGCTGCTGCAAATCTTTCAGATAGACGCTCAGGTCGATGACGTCGATGACGGCGGAAACGAGGCCGATCTCCGCGCCGCTCGCTCCCAACACGGGAACGGTCATCACCACGACCGGCCGGCCGGAAACCGTGCTCAGGAACTGCCCGGAAATGTACGCCCCTTCCTCGCGGCCAATCCCCTTGCACGCGTCGGACTGCAAAAAGTTCGTGACCATCTTGTCCACGACGTCGCTGTCCGCCGCGATCACGGAGCAGTCCGTCTTCTGAAGCGCGATATTCTCAATGAATCCGATCAGGCGAACGGCGCTGCGGAAGTCGCCCGTCACCTCGCCGACGAGCGCCTTGTTCTTGTCCATCCCGGCGGCCTGCGACAGCAGAGGGTCCGCCGCGAACGTCTCAAGGGTGATGCGCGCGCGGTTCAGCTGGAACTTCAGCAGCTGGTCGTTGAAGTCGAGCGTCTGCTTGGTCTGAACGACCAGGTCGTCCTGCAGCAGCTGCCGGATGATGACGACTGACACGAACACCGTGGTCGGCAAAATGACCGCGACGCACAGGAAGGCGACGAGGATGATGTCGAAGGCGATGGAATTGACGCGCTTTACGGCGGCCATACGGAATCATTATACCTCGCGCCAGGAGGAAATCAGAATCTTCGGGCTGAGAGAGCTCGTGGAGATGAGCAGCTTCTTCGTCACGTTCGCGACCGTCGCCGTGACGCTGATCGTTCGGACGCTTCCGCCGGAGTTCGCTACGGAGTACGTGCACGACCCGGCCCCGAGCGTCACGGAACCGGAGCCCGTGTACGCGAGGTTGTCGTGGATCTGCCTGAGCGCCACGTCGGCGCAGGCCCGGGCAATCCCCTTCGCCTCGTAATACTGGCGCAAACCGAGCGACGCCTCGAGCGAGCGCGTGCTTGAGAAGACCAGTGCCGACGCCGCGGTCGCCGAGACGATCCCAAGCACGAGCACGCCGATGAGGGCGGCGAACCCGCGGTTATTGCAGGCTTGCGGATCCATAGAAGGTTTGCGAGTAGGTAAACGGCGCGGAGCTTCCCGTGGCGCCGGAGAGAACGAACGTGATACGGACCGTGCCCGGAGTCGTCGCGCGGGAGAGATTTTGAAAGGAGAGGCTCGACGCGACCACGTTCGCGTTCGTGAGAGGGACGGCCGCCGCCGCGCCCTCCGTAACCGTAATGGCCCCGCTCGCCAGGGTGAACGCGGTCGGGCTCGCAGGCGCCGAGTCGACGCCGACCGAAAGGACCGCCCCGGTCGCCCCGGCGGCCGGGAGGTTGATGATCGACCCGTTCCGAACGGTCCGCGTCATGATCTCCATCGCCTGCCTCCCCTGCTCCTCCACCTCCCGCCGCACGGCCTCGCGGCCGCTCGACCGCTGTACGATTCCCGCGAGCAGCCCGACCGTCCCGATCAGAAGCGAAACAACCCCGAGGTAGACGACCGCCTCGACGTAGGTGAACCCTCGATTGCTGAGTACGATATTCATGCCTGATTGTCATTTGTTTATAGGCGCCAATAGGCGAATGAGAACGGGTTCGTGATCTTCTGCGGGAGGGTCGGGACGAGCACGGCGCCGTCCGAGTTCGTCCAGGTAAACGTCGGGGTCGAGCTCATGACCACGCGCTTGGAATACAGGTCGTTCGCGTTCTCCGCGATCGAGTACATGATCGTATCCTTGCTCAGTGGGTTCATCTGTGCCTCCAGGAACGACTGCGGGGTGGTCGGCGCCGGAGAGAGGGTCACGTCGGTCTGGAGGGTGAAGACTCCCGCGATGCCCGTATACCAGTCGACGTTCGTCGTCGCGTTGTCGCCGTAGATAACGACCGAGCGCGTCGTTGCGCCGCTGATCAGCCAGCCGGTCGCGACGATCTTCCCGCCGGCCACCGGCGTGTTGCAGCTCACGTCCACGTTCGCGTTGTCCGTCCACGCGGCGCCGCTCCAGTACCCGATCTGCATGTCGCTTCCGGCGTTCCCAACCGAGGCGAACACCATCTCGTCCGTGTTCGGGTTCGCCGAGATGTCCAGGTTGGTGGCGTCGTCCGCGAAGGTAGGCGGCGTCGTCACGGCGTTCCAAGTGCATGCCGACGTCCCGCCGGTGCACGTTCGATACCGCACCCCGTTCGTCCCGTTGCTCCCGGCCGAGTTCGCCCAGACCATCATCACGTCGCCGGAGGTTGTCTCGTATTCCACGTCGAAGTCCTCCACGTCCTGCGCGGCCGCCACGACCTCGAGCGACGTCTCGGACGCCGCGCTCGGCTCGTTCCCCCACGCGGTTCCGCTCCAGACCATCGCCGACAGGTCGCTATTCGAATCGGCCCAGATGGCCGTGATGAGGTTCTGCGCCGAACGCCGGTCCCACGCCATCTTCACCCACTGGACGGTGCCCGACGTGCGGACCGGATCCAGGTTCGCCGCGGCCGCCCAGTTGGCCGTCCCGCAACCGCTCGACCCGAGCTTCGTCCGATACGCCAGCTCGTTCGTCGTCGCCACGTTCCGGGAATACAGCACCATGACGTCGCCGGAGTTCGTCTCGTACGCGACGTCGAACCGACGCGTCGTTCCCGTGCCCCCAACGGTCACGCTCCACTCCTGCGTCCATGCCGCGCCGTCGTAGCACATCACGTTCAGGACGCCGGCCGCCGTCACGTAGCCCGTGATCGCCTCGGTCTTCAGCGGCGAGGCCCGAGTAACCGTCGTCACGCCGCTCGACCCGACCACCGTCGCGGTCTGCGAGCCGAACGTGTTCGCTACGGTATCGTACGTCCGGTACTTCGGCGTCGTCGTCCCGTCGCCGTACGACATCAGCCCGCCGGCCGTCGTCGTCGCCGCAATCCAATTCGCAAAGTACGTGACGAGCGAGACGGACCGCGTCGTCCCGGTGACCTCCTTCCACGAGACCGTGCTCGTGTCCGACTTCTTGGTCGCGTCCACCACCGCGATCGTCTGGGTCCGCGTGTAGATTCCCGTCGTGTCCGACGCCCCAGAAAGGTTCCACTGGTTCCCCGTCGTGGTCAGCCCCCACGTTCCAGCCGACAGGTTGGAGTATGCCGCGTCCCGGATGTTCTGCGTTGCCTCCAACCCCTCCTCCGCCAAAAAAACCGCCTGGCTCTTCCGCCCCGCCTCCTTGGACATCCTCACGCCGAACAGCAGCCCGCCCGCGCAGGACGCCACGAACAGCCCCGCGAGCGCGGTGGCAAGGATGACCTCGACGAGGGAGAAGCCGGATCGGTTGTGGCGCGAGGTCGTCATGTTAAAAATCCACCCTTCCGAACCCGTTGACCGTGACCGCCTTCGACGATCCGCTCGTGTCCGTGATCGTGAGCGTTCCCGACGTCGTGCGCCCCGTCCCCTTCGCGAAGTCGTACTCGCTCGTCCCCGTGACGACGAAGCTGGCGGGGATCGAGACGGCCTGGTCGTACGTCGACGTCCGCGTCGCGTACGTCGCCCCCTGGAACAGCGTGATCGCCCCCGAGGAAACCTTCACGCCCCACGCCGCGTCGTACTGGCCGGCCTGCGATCGGAGCTGGGCGTACCGCGCCGTCGAGGCGAACTCGCGGACGGCCGCGTCGAGCTTGCCGCGCTGGAGATATTTCTGCGCCAGCGGAAAGGTCGCGCCCACGAAGATGCCGGCAAGCGCGATCACGAAGACCATCTCCAGCAGCGTGAAACCCTTTGGGTTGCGAATAACGAATTTGTTACGTATTACACGCATGCAACGAATTGCTACGGATGTTATCCGATGCCTCCCACGAGGGAGTAAATGGGCAGGACGACGGCGAGGGCCAGGAAAAGCACGCCGACGCCCATGACGAGAAGAAGCAAAGGCTCCAGAATGACCGTGAGGTTCTTGGACGCCACGTCGGCCTTGAACTGGTAAAGCTCGCCGATGCTGACGAACGCCTGCGGGACGGTGCCGGACTGCTCGGCGGAAACGATGAGCTGCTGCATCGGAACGGAGAGAATTTTGCTCGTCTTCCCGTACGAGCGGAACGCCTGGTCGAACGTCTGCCCCTCCTCCAGCCGGTCGGCGACGTAGCCGAAGAACCGGGAGAACGGCCGGAAGCCGGAGGCGTGCGCGACGGAGCGGATCGACTCGACGATGTCGACGCCGGCGGCGAGCAGCGTCCCGAGGAGATACCCGATGCGCCCCGTCTCGGAGTCCTTCAGCAGGCGACCGACCCCGGGGACGTGCAGAAAAAAGAACTGTCCGAGGAACCGGGTCTGCGGGATGACGAAACCAACGAGGACGAACAGGAGCAGAAACCCGGCGATGGACGGGATGAGGACGGTCCAGTGCGCCTGCGTGAACTGACCGAGCCAGATGAGCGCGCTCGTGACGGCCGGCAGCGGCATGTTGAGCGAGGAAAAGGTGTTGGCGAGCTGGGGCAGCAGGAAGAACAGCACCCAGAGCCCGACGGCCGACCCGAGGGCGACCACGAACGCCGGATACGCCATCGCCCCGATGATCTTGGCGCGGAACATCCGGTCCTTCTGCCGCTGGAGCGCCAGAATCTTCAGGTTCTGGACGAGCCGACCGGTTTCCTCTCCGATGCGGATGAGCGAGACGGTCTGCGGCGGAAAGAGACGCGCGCTCTCCATGGCGCGCCACACGGGATCGCCGTTTTCCACGTCCTCGATCATCCGTTCCACCAGCTTCCGAAGACGACGGCTCTTCGTTTCCGCGGCGATGGCCCGAAACGTGGCAAGGATATCCATCCCCGAGCTCAGCAAAACCGAAAGGTTGTCCACGAGAAACTCCTTCTCGCTTCCGAGTCCGAACGTGAGAAAAATGGACGCGCGGGCCTTTTTTTTCATAGGCTATGGCGCGTCTGGCGGAGCGACGACGCGCAGGAGCTCGTCGAGCGAGATCACGCCGTTTCTGACCTTGTCGATGCCGTCGAAGAAC
>JAHFIS010000010.1:0-3219 GCA_023246275.1 Candidatus Uhrbacteria bacterium | reverse complement strand
TCGCGCTCGGACGCCTCATCACTAGGTCGCGCAGCTCCGGAGTGGCCTGAATGAACTCGAATACGCCGATCCGTCCCTTGTAGCCGGAATTCGCGCAGACGGAACATCCCTTGCCTTGGTAGAGCGTGACCGATTCCTCCGGAAAATACCGCGCGGCGCCCGGATACTTTTCCGTAAGTACCGACCTGGGAACATCGGCGCTGTACCGGCAGGTCTCGCAGATCTTGCGCGCCAAACGCTGCGCCACGATCAGCTCAATCGTCGACGACAGCAGGAACGGCTCAACGCCCATGTCCATCAGGCGCGGGATGGCCGCGGCGGCGTCGTTGGCGTGAAATGTCGAGAGCAGCATGTGGCCCGTGAGCGCCGCGTTCACCGCGATCTCGGCGGTCTCCTGGTCGCGGATCTCTCCGACGAGGATGATGTCCGGGTCCTGGCGCACGATGGAGCGCAGCCCCTTCGAAAAGGTCAGGTTGGTCTGCAAGTTCACCTGGATGTGGTTCACGCCCATGATCTTGTACTCGACCGGATCCTCGATGGTGGAAATGTTCACGTCGGGGCGGTTCAGAAACTTCACGGCCGCGTACAGCGACGTGGTCTTCCCGGATCCCGTCGGCCCGATCACGAGGATCATCCCGAACGGCTTCTGCGCCGACTCGGTAAGCTGCCGCTGGAACGCCGGCGAGAGCCCGAGGTCGGTGAGCTGGTACCCGCGCATGTATTCCGACAGCAGGCGCATCACGATCTTCTCGCCGTCCACGAGCGGCACGATGGAAACGCGCACGTCCACCGTCTGTTTGCCAAGGTGGTAGCGGATGGCGCCGTCCTGCGCCGCGAAGTGCTCGTCGGTCCGAATGTGCGCCTGGACCTTGATGCGGTTCAGCACATTCTCGTACAGCTCCTTCGAAAGCCGTCCGGCCTCCTCGAGCAGCCCGTCCACGCGGAACCGAATGAGCACGTCCTTCTCGCGCGGCTCGAAGTGGATGTCGGACGCGCGGAACGTGACCGCGTCGAGCATGATCTCGTCCACGACCTCCGGCGCCACCTTCCCCTTCTCGGCGACGATCTTGGCGAAGCGGGTGTCGAGCGCCTTGCGATAATTGGCAAACGACGCGTCCAGGTCCTCGGGAAGCGTGTATGCCAGCTTGACCGTCTTTCCTGGGAAATGGGAGCGAAAATCGTCCGTGACCTCCATCTGCGGACGGTCGGTGGCCACGATGACGTCCGTGGCGGTCTCGCGGAAGATCACGCGCCGGTCGCGCCGGGCGAATTCCTCCGGAATGCGCAGCACTTCCTCCTTGGTGGGAGGGTGCGTGTTGAGGTCGGCGTACGGAACGCCGTAGTGCTCGGCGATCGCCTGGCCGAACAGGTCCTTCGTGATGACGCCGGACGAGAAAAGCGCGTCGAGCGGATCGGCGCTCGTCGCCTTCGCCTCGGCCTCGGCCTTCGCGATCGCGTCCGCCGTGAGATACCCCTCCTCGACGAGGATTTCCTGCCATGTCTTTTTAGGCGCCGGCGCCGCCGCCGCGACGGGAACGTCCTCGTTTTTTTTCCTCCGCAGTTGCATATGAGATCATTATAGCATACCGTCGCTTATCCACACGACCTTCGTTCAAGAAATTGACGGGATGTGCTATACTTCAATCAATAATTTATAAACCGTAACGTATGCAAAAGAAAAACCTGCGCGGATTCACGCTCATCGAGCTGCTCATCGTCATCGCGATCATCGCGATCCTCGCCGCCGTCGTGTTCGTCGCCCTCGACCCGAGCAGCCGCTTCAAGAAGGCCCGCAACGCCCGCCGCCAGAGCGACGTCGAGAACATCGCCGCCGCCATCGTCACCTACCAGGTGGACAACGACGGCAGCCTCCCGACCGCGATCAGCGGAATGACCGCCGGATCGCACATCATCGGTACGAACGGCTCCACCGGATGCGATTCCGGCTGTACCGCCACGACGACCCAAGCGGCCTGCGTGGACCTCACGAGCCTCGTGACCGGCGGCTACCTCGGCAGCGTCCCGGTCGACCCGACGGGCGGCACCACGGCCACCTCCCTGAAGACCATGTACTACATCACCGCGAACGCCACCGGAACGATCACCGCCGGCGCCTGCATCCCGGAACTCTCCCAGACGATCAGCGTCACGCGCTAATCGGCGCAAGACAAATCTCCCGGCCCCGATGATCGGGGCCGGGAGTTTTTTGACACCCTACTTATTCTCCGCCAGCACTTCCTTCACCATGTTCGCCAAATCGTCGATGGAAATCTCGGTCTTGATCAAAAACTTCGTCGCCCCCAGCTTCTCGCACTGCACGCGGTCCTCGTCCTGGCCGAGGTTGGTCATGACCACGATGGGAACGCCCTTCAGCGACTTCTCCTTCGCCGCCTTGCGCAGGAACTCCAGGCCGTCCATCCCCGGCATGATGATGTCGAGCAGGATAAGATCCGGCATCCGCTCGCGGATCCGAACGAACGCCTCCTTCCCGTCGGAGGCGGAAGAAACGTCGTACCCTTCCGCAAGCAGCTTGGCCTGGTAGATCGCCTGAATGTCCGCGTTGTCTTCCGTGATGAGAATGTGGTATTTGAGGGGCATAGAGGTAGGAATGATATCGGGATCAGTATAGCACATCCGGACGAATTGGTTAGTGCGAAACGGCAGAGATGGTGACGGATCCCGTGCAGGTGCCAGAGACGCCAGTCTCTGGGATGCGGATATTCCAGTAGAGCGGAGCCGACGGATTTTCGCCGTGGCGGTACGGAATCGCGAGCAAGGCGCGCCTCTGGACCGTCGTCAGGTCGCTTGTTCCAGGGCTGTCGTATCCGCCAGGGACGATCGACCACTGCTGATATCGGTTTGGGATGGCTCCGACCCCGCCGTTGTGGACGCAGTCCATCGTTCCGCCGAAATACGGGGCCGCGGAATGCGTCTGGTAGGACACCTCCACGTCGGCGACGTCGTTTCCCGCCTGGCTGATCGTCTGGGATACGCGCGAATATTCGTCCGTCGATTCTCCGGCCGCCAGCACTCCGTAGTCGATCGACCATGGGAAGTCGACGGCCAGGAGGGTCTGCACCTCGCGCTCAACCTCCATCGGAACCGATTCGCCGCCCTGGTCGTCGAACGCCTTAACGCTCACGACCCAGTTCTCGTCCGGAAACTCGCTTCCGTACATGGTACCGTCAGCGTAGTACTGCAGCTTGATCAAACACGCGT
>JAHFIS010000009.1 GCA_023246275.1 Candidatus Uhrbacteria bacterium | reverse complement strand
CGATGCGGTACTTCTCGGATCTCAGCATTCCTGAAATAGCAACGGCCACAAGCATGAAGGAAGGAACGATTAAGTCACATATCCATCGCGCGCTCAAAAAGCTCCAAGTGCTCATGTTCCCCCGCCTGCCAGCGGAGGAACGCGAGTCGATCAAGACCTATGCCCGAACAGACGCTGTTACAACTTGAGGAACTTCTGCAGCGGATGGGGTCCGTGGAGGTTGCGGAGGACGTGGCGCACAAATATGCTCTACGCCGCGCCCTCTTAAACTCGACGCGCTTCGAGCGCAATCGGTTCCGGCTTGTCTGGATGCGTTTTTTCACGTACTCGACCACGCTCGTCGCCGGCGGCGCCATCGTCGCCGTGCTCGTGGTGAGCGTTATGTCGTTCGAGCTTCCGGACATGCGCCATCCCGGGTCAGGAACGTCAAGTGTTCCAGCGGCACGGACCGTTCCGGTGCGTTTGGTCGACGTGAAATCAAGCCAGGAGCAGATCGCGCCGGAACGTTCCGGACTTTCTTACGAGGCCGAACCATTCCTTTCGCGCCCCGCGCCCGTGCAGTTCGCCTCGTTCGAGCTTCGTCCGGAAGTCCGGCACGTCCTCGAGTTCGCGCAGCCGTCCATCAACTTTGCCGTCGCGCGGTGATCGCGAACGATGAGAGGAACAGAGAGCATCGCGCCCTCCGACAAGCGGGCGCGATGTTTTCTAACCTTTCATTTTTTATCCGCGTGATTTATAATGAAATCACTCCACACACGAACTGATTTGGGCTAAATTTGGTACTAGGGCTTGGTAAAGTCCGTCTTCCTTGGAAGACGGAATGAGAGCCCCGCGGTTTAGCGGATTGTCGATCGAGCTCCCGGCTCACCCTGGCAGTGCGACGACGAAACGCGATCTCTTTTGAGAAATACCCGACTGCAATAGGACCAAATCCAGTGCGTGCGTGGAGTTTGCGTTTGTCTGGACTATTCCAGATATTTTTTGTTCT
The DNA here is from genome assembly GCA_023246275.1 of Candidatus Uhrbacteria bacterium. GTDB lineage: Bacteria > Patescibacteriota > Patescibacteriia > UBA9934 > GWF2-40-263 > YC12-FULL-57-11. Next base: position 10,382 of record JAHFIS010000009.1, on the reverse strand, counting down.
TGAGACGTTCCGGCAGAAAGTCCTGCTGCGCGTCCTCGACGTTTTCAAAGCTAGGCGTGTATTTATAATTCTTTCCGTATCCGAGATCCTTCATCAGTTTTGTCGGCGCGTTCCTCAGATGAATCGGAACCGGTTCGGCGGGCAGTTCCTGGATGTCGCGCTGAACTTTTCCGTAGGCGAGATAAAGAGCGTTTGATTTCGGGGCGCGGGCAAGATAAGCCACGCACTGCGCCAGGATCACGTTGCATTCCGGCATCCCGAGCTGATGGCTCGCCTGGAACGCCGCGACGGCCTGAACGAGCGCGTTCGGGTCCGCGAGGCCGATGTCCTCCGATGAGAAACGGACGAGGCGCCGCGCGACGTAGATCGGGTCCTCTCCGGCCTCGAGCATGCGGCCGAGCCAGTAGAGCGCGGCGTTCGCGTCGTTTCCGCGCATCGACTTGTGGAGGGCGGAGATGATGTTGTAGTGCTCTTCGCCAGCGCGGTCGTACAGCAGGTGCGTCTTCTGGAGCGCTTCCGCGACGCGTTTCCGAGAAACGCCGGGTGTTAGGGGAGAACATCCGGCGTTGGACCCGGCGGCGAGCTCGAGCGCATTCAGGGCGACCCGCGCGTCGCCGTTCGACATCATCGCAAGGTACGCGAGCGTATCGTCGTCGACCGTCAGCTTGAGCTTGCCCAGCCCGTTCGTCTCGTCGGCGAGCGCGCGTCGAAGAATCGCGACGACCGCCTCGGGTTCGAGCATGGCGAGAACGAAGACGCGGCATCGCGACAGAAGGGCCGAGTTCACCTCGAACGACGGGTTTTCGGTCGTCGCTCCGATGAGGGTGATGATCCCGCTCTCGACCGCCGGGAGAAACGCGTCCTGCTGGGCCTTGTTGAACCGATGGATCTCGTCGACGAACAGCAGCGTCTTCTCTCCATACATTTTCTTTCGCGCATCCGCCCCGGCGATCGTCTCGCGGATCTCCTTGACCGTCCCGGAGATCGCGCTGAATGCGATGAAGTGCGACTTGGTCGTCTCCGCGATCAGCTTCGCCAGCGTCGTCTTGCCGCTCCCCGGCGGACCCCAAAACACCATCGACGGAATCTGGTCGCGCTCGAGTGCCTCCCGCAGAATGGTCCCTTCGCCCACGATCTGCCGCTGGCCTTCGTATTCGGCAAGGGTTTTCGGGCGCATTCGGTCTGCAAGCGGGGAATGACGCGAATCGTTGGCAGGGGAGTCGAAGAGGGTTTTTGGGGTGGACATACGGCAGGATTGTAGCACAAAGAAAAACCCGCCCGTTAGAACAGGCGGGAGAGGCCGAAGTGCCATACGGCCCAGAGGAGGGAAACGGCGGCGACGGCCGCGTCGAGTTCGTCGAAGAGCGGGGACTTCTTGACGAGTGATGGAATCGGCCCGTCGACAGGGGCATTGTCTTCCGGTCGGCGGTACCCCCACTTTGGCTCGACTTTGAAGATGTCTCCGCACTCGTCGAGGCCTGCGTCCGAGATCAGGATTCTCGCGGTCTGCTTCGACGTGAACCGTACCCAGGCATGTCCGCCCTCGTCCGTCTCGTTTCGGTCGATCGAGCACGACCCAACCAGGATTTTATCCCGGATGAGCTTCTCGACGAGATAGCCGCCCAGCAGGGCCCGGTGTCGGCAGACGCCGGCACGACCCTCGATGAAAAGGGTCAGGTCGATCTTCCGATCCTCGTCGTTCCGTCCGATGTGCTTCCGAACGATTGCCTCCGTCGCGCCGGCACCCCCGGGAAGAAGTTCCCGAACGTACTCGTGCACGACCCGAATGATGACGGCTTCGTCCAGTCGCGATGGAAACGTCCCAAGCAGGCGGCGCATGGTGCGGTAGACTTCTTCGAGTCGGCCGTCGCGTTCCGAGACGACGATTGCCTCGCGAGCGTAAGCCCCAAGATAGACGCCCTCGACGATCTGACGGTCGCGGCCGATGACATGCCGGCCTTTGAAAAATGCCACCTGTCCGTATCCGGGCAGATTTCTCATTTCGAGCAGCCACTGGACGCGTTCCTCAGCGCGTATGGTCCTATTCCAACGAGTGTCCGGATACCGGTCATTTTCCGTGATGATTCTTGCCATGAAAGGAACTCCTAAGCGACGAACAATACGCTTTTTTTGACAAAATGTCAATATTCTGCTATTCTTCGTCCATTATGTTCATCACCCTCATCACCGATTGCCGCGATGCAAACGCCCAGTCGCGCCAGGAAACGCGCTACGCCGAGCTGTTTCCGGGCCAGAACATCTCCTTCGTGGGAGTCTCTTCCGACATCGAGGCGGCCGGAAATCTTATTGACGTGTTGGACGGCGCGGGCGACGCGGAGGGCGTCATCGCGGTCAACGTGGCGCCGCGCCATGGCCGCGCCAAGGAGAAGTGGCCCAATGGCACGCCGTTCGGATACTTCTGGTTCAACAAGATCCTGGTCGTCTGCACCATAGACGGCGAGACGCTCTCGCTCGTGAAGAAGCTCGGCATCGCCGACCGCGTGAACGTCACGGACATCCGCGAGGTGCTGGCGTACGGCGGCTACGACGAAGCCACGATCGAGCACGCGGCCACCAGCCAGTTCCGCAGCTTCGACTATCTCCCGCGCCTCGCCCGCATCGTCTGGGACAAGGTTGACGCCCCGTGCGAAGTTCTCCCGTTCTCGGAAATCCCGGACGCGGGCCCGGGGGTCTGGTGGATCGACTCGTTCGGCAACTGCAAGATGACCCTGCTCCCGAGCGACATCAACTTCGAGGAAGGCGCCAAGCGCGAGTTCATCCTGAACGGCCTGGCGATCGAAGCAACCTGCTACAAGCAGCTCCGCCAGGTCCCCGATTACCACACCGGTCTCATCGTCGGCTCCTCGGGGTTCAAGGACAAGCGTTTCCTCGAGCTCGTCGTCCAGGGAAGCTCGGCCGCGCGACATTATCAAATCTCCCAAAAGGACACGTTCGAAATTACCCGGGGCTAGTCCCCGGGTTTTCGTTTCGCGCCGTCGATGGGTTGACTTGGCGGGGTTTTTATGATATCCTCCCGAACCGGAGGTTTCATGCTCATTCAACTTGATCGCATCCTGCACGAACGGTTCTTCAATCCGCTCGTGCGACTGATCCAGAAGTGGCTCCACATCAACCGGTACCACCTGTTGTTCGGCTCGGAGATCGCCAGCGAGGTTCTCTTCGTCGTTACGATGGTGCTTGGCACCGGGTACTGGTTCCTGGTCTATCGGAGGGGGTTCGACGTCGCGGTGTGCGCAATAGGCATTTTTGGCGCGGTCGACTCGCTCAGGACCGGGGTCGCGGCGCGCCGGATCGCCGCCATGCGCGAGGCAGCCGCGCAGTTCGAGGAGCGCGGGTTCGTGGTCGCCCCCGTCGAGTTGATCCTGCTCTCCCGATTCCGAAAGACGGGCCGGGCCTACTGGAACGTGGTGTATCTCAGCATGATCGCCAGTCTGGTCTTCCTCGTCGCCCTCGGCGCGAATGTCGACTGGGTGAACGTCGCGTTCTGCGCGTCTTTCGCCAACCGGCTCTTCAACGTCCATCTCTGGGACGTCGACGACCTCGACCCACGGGATCGCGAACGCCTGTTCAGGAAGGAACCGCAGCCCTCAAGCGCCTGATCCTCGCCGCGAATCAATCGCGGTATTTTCTTTGCAAGATCAATCAACCGGTGTACACTTGCGGTACATATAATCATACCCTATGACCACCACCTTTGTTGGTATGAAGGAATTCCGCCAGAACATGGCGAAAATTTCCGCGGACGCGTGCAAGCGCATGAGCCGCCTTGTCGTGCTTCGAAAGAATAAGCCGATGTTTTCGGTCGTTCCGCTGAGCGATCGTGAGCGGTTTGAGGACGAGCTAATGCTTGACCTGGAGAGTGCAAAGGCCGATCTCGCGGCCGGCCGGACCGCCACTCTCGATCAGATTGAGAAAAAGCTCGGACTCGCATAGCCACCTATGGCATGGGTCTTTCGGTTTTCCGCGAGCGGTGAGGAGCAATTGCTTGCGTTGAACGAGACGGTTGCAAGGCGAATTGTCAAAAAGCTGCGTTCGTTTTGCGACAGCGGAAAGCCTCTTTCTTTCGCAAAGCCCTTGCACGGAGCGTTTGCTGATGTCTATCGGTTTCGAATCGGAGACTACCGTGTGCTATTCACGGTCGCAAAAGACGGAGGAGAGATCCAAATCGTCCTCGTCATCAAGGTCGGCCATCGGAGGGACGTTTACGACGATTGAAAAGATCGAATGTGCCTGGGGCTAGTCCTCGGGTTTTCGTTTGGTGGTCACTCCTCGCGTTTCGACAATTTCAAACGCGACCCCGTCCGTATCTACGCGGATCAACCCTGCGTTTTCCACTGAACCGATCGGAAGTTCCGCATGCGTTCCATAGCCAAGACGTACGAGTAAGCAGCGCATGACCCCGCCGTGCGTCGCAACGAGAATGTTTTTTTCCGGATACGTTACCGCTGTCTCACGGAGAAATCTCATGAGCCGGATACTGACCTCCTCGTCATTTTCTACGCCGTCGGGGATGCGGGCTTTCCATTTTTCATTTTCGGACAGCGTCTCGTATTTTTCGAGCAGCTCTTTGTTTTTCTCGCGCCATTCGTCGGTATTTCTGCGCTCCCACGTTCCCATGTTGTGTTCCCGAAGCAATTTCGTCGTATTGACCGCAAGCGCTCGCTCGAGCAGAACGATTTCAGCTGTCCGTTTCGTGCGAACGAGGTCGGAGGAATATGCAAGATCGAACGGCACGTTCCGCAGGATGTTTCCAAGTTCTCTTGCCTGAACTTCTCCGATGGTCGAAAGAGGTGATTCCGTGTGACCCTGGATGATATTTTGAGCGTTTCCTTCCGACTTTCCGTGTCGGACGATGTAAAAATGGGTTGCGTTGTCGATCATACATTTATCGGAAGGGTGACTCGATTGTCCGAATAACTTAGCATTCCGTCCTTCTCCATCCGCCCGACCATCGCGACGATCCAATCGTGGTCGACCGTCGCATCATATCCCACGTCGACGGCCTGACCGATCTCGTCGAGCGCGACGGATCCGTTCTCGCGGACGAGCCTGAGGATTCGTCCCCGGTAGATCCGATCGGGAAACCGTTTGTCGCGATGTCTCGACTCGACGGCCTTTTTTACCATCTGTTTCGGCACGCGGACTCGACCGGACAAAAACTTCGCCGCCGCGGGACACACCGTTCGCATCGGACAAGTCGCGCACGTCGGAACCTTCGCGCAGTGCGTCGTTGCAAGGTCGAAGATTGCTTGCGGGACGTCGAAGAACCGTCCGCGCTTTGGGAGAACGTGGTCGACGTTCGCGCGGATCTTGTCGTCGATCGCTGGCTGCGGATAGGTCGTCCCAAACAGTAGTCGTCCGAGCACGCGACGGATGTTCGTGTCGATGGGGATGGTCCGCTCATGAAACGCAAAGGTTGCGATTGCTGCGGCGGTATATGGTCCCACGCCCTTTAGCTTAATCCACGCATCCTCCATGTCGTTTCGGGCGAAGCGAATCGATCCCTTGTCGCGGGATTGTTTCGTCGATGAGAGTCCTCGCAATGATGGGTCGGCGACGACCTGCCGGGCGATATCCCGCAGCATGAGCGCGCGCCGGTTATATCCCAATCCCGCCCAGGCGTGTATCACTTGCGAGTTTGTCGCAATTGCGACCTTGTTCCAACTGGGAAACTGTCGCAGCCAGCGTTCGTAGAATATCAGTCCGCGCGAAACCTGCGTCTGCTGCAGCATGATCTCGGATACCAAAATCCGATACGGATCCCGCGTCTTCCGCCAGGGGAGGTCGCGTCCGTTCTTGTCGTACCAACGGAGGAGGCGGGTCCAGAGTGGCATAGCCTCTACCGAACCGGACAGTCCGTGGGACAACGGTCGGGGTTTTCGGGCGAGACGCATACGCCGTCGCCGCAGTCGGCTTTTTTATCGGCTGGCTTCGTGGCCGGGGCGGTCGTCTTTGGAACCGTTGTCGTCGGGGCCGGAGCGACCTTCGGCGTGGGGGCGGGGGAGGGAACGGGCTTGGCGATTGGCTCCGAGATGGCGGGCGGAGCCGTCGTCGGAACGGTCGCGAGGCGCGGAACGTCGATCGCGTCGAACAGGAAATAGCTCCCGCAGAAGCTGATCATCGTTGCCATCGCGGCGATTGCCCACTGTGCCTTCGTCATAGGTGATCCCATATCTATTGGAGAACCGACGAAAGGTTCGTCGACCAGTTATTCGCATGCGAGCGATCGGCCATTTCCAGCACGCCGGCAATCGGAACGATGGCGTTTGACGTTCCCGTTCCCTGGAATGCCCAGGAGGTGATCTGCGTCCAGTCGGACGGCTGGGCGTTTGCCTCGTGCTCGGCATAGGCGGCCCCGATGGACGCGTTCAGCCGGTTGACGTAGCTCGCGTCCGGATTCAGCCTCGTCCACAGTCCCGCGCCGCGGAACCCGTCGAACGCCTGGTGAATGTGCGGCTTGTCCTTCGCGGTCTGAACGTGGTCCTTTACGGCGAAGACGAGCATGACGTGGAGGTTTGGGAGGGCGGAAAGGGCAGGATACGACGAGACTTGCTGCCGCAGCGCCCAGTCCGTCGCGGCTGTCTCGGGGGAGGCGAGATCCGATGGCCAGGTGGCGTCCGTGAGCGCGCCGTTGTCCCGAAGCGCCTTCAGGAGCGCCGCCGAGTAGTAGCGCTTGCCGAACATCTTCGGGACCTGCGTTCCAAGCGAGAATTCCGTGGAGTCCAGCGTCTTGTTTCCGTTCGCGTCGAAGTACGGGGACGCGCTCGCCGCGTCGTAGGCGACGGATGCGTAGTCGAGGCCGATCCCCGTTGACGAATAGTCGGACGGATAGGAATACAGTGGGTTGATGACGGCCGTCGTTCCGTTCCAGTGCCCGAGCTCGAGCGTCGACAGCAGGTCGAGCGTCGGGTTTTCGCGGCCGACGAAGAATCTGACGTCCTGGAGGTCCGCCGCGTATTTCGCGAGCGTCGTCGTGGCGATGATCCCAGGGTGGGAGAATGCGTACAGGCCGACGTCGGAAGGGTCGGGGGTGATCGCGGAGAGCTCGGCGAGCGCGTGCCCGTCGGAGTCCGTCTTCTTGCCGAGCGCGAACAGCGTGACGTCACGCAGCGCCCGCATCGCGTTTTCGCCGCCAAAGTCGTCCGCCCCCTCGCTTGACCTTCCCGATCCGTCGCTTCGGCCCGGGTACATCAGGGAGACGGAGATCACGCCTTCGTCCTCCACCTTGTCCAGCGGGTGGAATCCGCTGATTTCGGGCGTGAAGGAGGTGGGAACGTTGACGATGACCGGCGCGCCGTCGGAATAGCGGGCGGTCTTCGGGAGGACGACCTGGACAAGGATCTTGCCGACCCCGTCGACGCGGACGGACGTTTCGAACGTCTTGCCGCCCTGGGTCACGACCGCGGGGGACGACGACGGTTCTGCTGGCGTGGTCGGCGTCGACACGTTCGACGGCGCCGCCTGCGGTGACGACGCGGTGGACGGAGGCGACGTCGACCCGGAATCAGAAATCGTACCTGTCGGGCGCAGGAGAAGGCGCGGGGAGCGGCCCGGGGAAATAAGACGATGGGTCGCGTATCCGCCTGCGATGCCGAGCAGGATTCCTCCGACGAGAACGGCCGCGAATCTTTGGGATGTGGTCATAGTGACGTCAGTATACCGCACGGGGACCAAGAGTTGTATACTATCCCCGTATGATCGAATCATCCCCCGCTCGCAGTCGTGCCATTCTCGCCATTCTCGGCCTGGTAACCATTGTCTTCGTTGGCCTGTTCGTTCGCTCCGTCCTGACGCGTTCCGAAGCTCGCGTCCCGGACGCCGCGCGGGTTCGAACGCCGCGCGCGACGACTTCGGAACCAGAGGTCCGGGCACCGCAGGCCGTCCCGACCGTTCCCGCCGCCCCCGTCGTTTCAAAGACGGTTCGGATCGTTTCCGCCGCGAACTTTGCTGCGAACGGGAACTGTCATGACCATTATACGGACGGGTGCGACCTGTTTTCCGGGACGCTCGACCTTTCGACGGGTGCCGTTTCCGGCGTGACGCGCCTCACGAGCGATTCGCTCGGAGAGGCGTTTCCCCAAATGACGGCGGACGGCAGGACCGTCGCGTTTACCCGCTATGCGGAGAGCGGCGGTGACGACGCGATGGTCGCGGACCTGGGGACGGCGACCTCACGCGTCTTCGCGCACAACGTCAGCCATGTGTTCCCGATGCCGGACGGTTCCAATTTTATCGTCACGGCGCTCCCGGGGTTCAAGCTGGAAAAGATTTCGTCGGCGAACACGGACCAAAACGCGACGTCGACCCCGCTTGTTTCCGGCGTGTTCGAGCCCCATGTCTCGCCGGACGGTCTGAAAGTCGCCTATTATGCCACGACCGGCGGGGAATCGCGCGGCAGCGGGACGGCGCAGGCCAAGGTGTACGTTTTCGCAAGCGGGAAGACGGTTGACGCGTCCGACGCGGACGGGACGGCACACTGCTTCTGGAATGTCGACGGGACGAAGCTGTATTGCAACAACCGAAAAAACGGAGGGGTCATCGTCCGGTCGGTGGCGTCCGACGGGACGATGGGCACCGCGTCCGTCGGGATCGCGTTCCCGTCCGTCGCGGCGCTGTCCGCGGTCGACCCGGCGTTCGCGACCGGCTCGTGCGTCTCTACGAGCGTTGAATACGGGTCTTTCTGCGATGATACGCACGTGATCCTGACCGCCGCGTGCATGGTCCAGTCCAACGGGACGCTCGACCAGGGGTTTACGCACGCGGTTCTTCTCGACCTGTCGTCCGGAACGTATCTCCCGGTTGGCGCGGCCATGGCATCTGCGTTTGGGGGCCCGGGATCAAATTCTTGGACGACGACATGTGGGGCGCTCTAAATTTTCGACAACCAAAAAGGTCAAAGGAACTTGTATCCCTTTGACCTTTTTTTACCTTTGAGCTGTCTTCAAACCCCCATTCCGCCGAAGAACTTCCTCGGGGCCATCCTGGGGCGGCGTCCGCCTGCCGGTCGTCCTCCCGCGGGGCGGCCACCCGGGGCTTTCGCGCCCTTGTCGCGGCGGTACTCGCCGTCGTAGTTCGGCTTTGTACCCGGGATTGACGTGGATCCGGATCGCTGGGCCGGTTGCGGGGCGCGCTCGCCCGGGGTGGAGGTGCTGCGCGTCGGGGTCGCGCCGCCACCGAAGCCCCCCTTGCCCTGCGTGGCGGGGAAGCGGGATGGGCGGCCAAACGGTTTCGGCTGCTCACGGCGTCCTCCGCGCTGTTTGTGGCGGTCGCCACCGAAGTTATTGCGCTCCTCCTGCTCGAGCTCCTCGCTCGTCACGTGTCCGCGCGCGGGCGGGAGCACCGGGGTCTTGGTAATGTTCAGCTGGGTGCGCACGAGCTTCTCGATGTCGCGCACGTCGCGCCCCTGGTCCGGCGTGGCGAACGAGATCGCCTTGCCAGAGCGTCCGGCGCGACCCGTGCGGCCGATGCGGTGGACGTAGTCCTCGGCCTGATCCGGAAGGTCGAAGTTGAGCACGAGCTCGATGCCGATCACGTCGATGCCGCGCGCCGCGATGTCGGTGGCTACCATGATGCGGTACTTGCCGCTCTTAAACCCCTCAAGCGCCTCCTTGCGCTGGTTCAGCGATCGGTTGGAGTGGATCTCCGTGGCGGTAAAGCCCATCTTCTTCAGGGACTTGCAAATCTTCGTCGCGCCATGCTTGGTGCGGGAAAACACGAGCACCGTGCCGTGGTATTCCTGCAGCAGCTTGTCGAGAAGGCGCAGCTTGTCGTTCTTATGAACGACGAACAGCTCCTGTTCCACCTGGTCGGCGGCCGTTCCGGCGCGGGCAATTTCCACGCGAACCGGCATGGCCATGTAGTTGGCGGCCATCTTCGAGATCTCCGGGGCCATGGTGGCCGAGAACAGCATCGTCTGGCGCTCCTTCGGAACGTGCTTGAGGATGCGGTTGATCTGCGGGGCGAAACCCATGTCGAGCATGCGGTCGGCCTCGTCGAGCACGAGAACGGAAACCGTGTCGAGCTTTACCGTGTGCTGCTCGAGGTGGTCGTTCAGGCGGCCCGGGGTCGCGACGATCACGTGCGGGTTGGCCTTGATCTTCTGGATCTGCATGTTCATGGAAGCGCCGCCGATGAGCACCGCGGTGCGGAGCCCGGCCTGCTTTCCAAGCTTGGAGAGCGTTTCCTCTACCTGCAGCGCGAGCTCGCGCGTCGGAAGAAGTACGAGCCCCTTTCCCTTGGTCGCGGCGAGTCGCATGAGCATCGGGATGGAGAAGGCGAGCGTCTTGCCCGTTCCCGTCTGCGCGATGCCGATCACGTCCTTGCCCTGGACGGCCACCGGGATGGCCTTGTGCTGGATGGGC